>DRLW01000601.1 GCA_011375275.1 Bacteroidota bacterium | reverse complement strand
GCGATTTCCAGCAGCTCGCGGTCCTGCACCAGGTCGGCGATGCGGAAATCCGGCAGGCCGTGCTGGCGTGTGCCGAGAAACTCTCCCGGGCCGCGAATTTCCAGGTCCACTTCTGCGATGCGAAAACCATCGTTGGTTTCGCACATGGTGTTGATGCGCAGGCGCGCCTCGCGCGAGAGCGGTGTATCAGCCACCAGGATACAGAGACTTTCCTGGCTGCCGCGCCCCACTCTGCCGCGCAACTGGTGCAACTGCGTCAGTCCGAAGCGTTCGGCGTGCTCGATCACCATGATCGAGGCGTTGGGAACATCCACGCCCACTTCGATCACCGTGGTGGCGATCAGCACCTGCATGCGTCCGGCTTTGAATTCTGCCATGACCTGCTCCTTTTCCTGCGAGGTCATGCGCCCGTGCAGCAGGCCGACTTCAAAATTTTCAAAAAAGCCCTGCTTGACCTTTTCGTAGGTCTCGGTGGCGGCGCGCAGGTCGATCTTTTCAGATTCCTCGACCAGCGGAAAAACGATGAAAGCCTGCTTGCCCTGCACCAGCTCATCGCGGATGAAATGGTAAATCTCCTGGCGTTTGTGGCTCGGCCGCCAGACCGTGCGCACCGGTTTGCGCCCTGAGGGCAGCTCGTCGATGACGGTCAGATCGAGATCGCCGTACAGGGTCATGGACAGGGTGCGCGGAATCGGTGTCGCGGTCATCACCAGCACATCGGGTTTTTCGCCCTTATCGCGCAGGGCCATGCGCTGCAGCACGCCGAACCGGTGCTGCTCATCCACGACCACCAGGCCGAGGCGTTTGAACTGCACCTCATCCTGAATCAGAGCATGGGTGCCGACAGCGACCTGAGCGACGCCATCTTTCAGCTCGCCCAGAAAACGTTCGCGCAGCTTTTTCTTCTGCCCGCCGACGAGCAGAACCGTATTGACACCCACCTCATCGAGCAGGGGATAAATATTCAAATAGTGCTGCTCGGCCAGAATTTCCGTCGGCGCCATCATCGCGGCCTGGTAGCCGTTTTCGACTGCCAGCAGCATGGAGATCAGCGCGACCATGGTTTTGCCGGAGCCGACATCTCCCTGCACCAGCCGGTTCATCGGCAACGGACTTTTCATATCTTCCCAGATTTCGCGCAGAGCACGCTGCTGCGCGCCGGTCAGGGTAAAAGGCAGGTTATCGATGAGCTGCCGAACCCGGTCGCCGACATTTTTAAAAGCAATGCCGGCTGCACTGCTCTGGTAATTTTTGCGCCGTAAAGCGAGGATGAGCTCGAGGTAGAACAGCTCGTCGAACTTCAGGCGTTTTTGCGCGGCGTGCAGCTCCTCCTGTTTGGCCGGGAAATGAATCCACTGCAGCGCCTGGGCCAGGGGCAGCAGCCGGCGATTCCGCACCAGCTCTTCCGGCAACGTTTCCTCGATCAGGTTGCTGTAGCTGTCCAGCGCCCGGCGCATAACCCGGCGCAAACCGCGGCTGTCATATCCCGCCTGACTGAGCTGTTCGTTGGAAGGATACAGCGGGATGATCGTACCGGTGTTGAGCATATTCCAGTTGCCGCCGGTATCGATCTTGTCAAACTCCGGATGCACGAGCTGCAGGCCATTAAAATAGCCGAACTTGCCGTTAAAAGCAAACATGCTGCCCGGCCTGATGATCTTTTTCCACAGATGCAGGCTGTGAAACCAGACGCATTGTACAAACCCCGTCTCATCGCTGATCAGGGCCACGAACCGGCTTTTTTTGCCCCTGACCGTATCGCAGGAGACGACCTTGCCGACGATGGTCGCTTCATCGCCTTCGCGCACCTCGCGCAAGGGTTTTACTGTTGTCCGGTCGAGATAGCGGCGCGGGAACCAGTACAGCAGGTCTTCAACCGTCGTGATGCCGTGCGCTGCGAGAATTTCACCGCGCTTTTCGCCCACGCCCTTGAGGTAGCGGACGTGGATGTCGCCGAGTCGGGGCATGCCTCAGCCATCCGCACTATGTGAGCTGTTCTAAACTGGCGACGATCTTTTCCAGGGTCATTTTCCAGTCCTGCAGTTTCGCTTTTTCGCGCTCCACCACCTCCTGCGGCGCACGGCTGGTGAAGTTCTCATTCGCCAGTTTTCTTTCCAGGCCCGCGACCTGCTTCTGCAGCCGGTCGCGCTCTTTCTGCAGCCGGCTCTTCTCCTTCTCGATATCGATCAATCCGGAAAGCGGCAGGAAAACATCCATCTTGTGAACCACTGCCGTAGCCGAAAGCTCCGGCCGCGCCAGCTCAGCACCTGCCTGCAGCGATTCGACGCGCGCAAGCTGGGCAAAATAGTCCGCCGCATTCTGCAGCAGAGCGCTGGTACGCTCATCCGCCCCGGAAACCAGCATGCTGGCCTGCTTCGACGGCGGGACGTTCATCTCACTGCGAATCGTGCGCACCGCCACGATAAAGTCGCGAATCAGCCCGAGATCGCTCTCTGCCTGTTCATCATTGAAAACAGCCTCTGCTTCCGGCCAGTCGGAGATCATGATGGATTCGCTCAAATCCGTGCCGACACGCTGCCAGATTTCCTCGGTGATGAACGGAATCAACGGATGCAGCAGGCGCAGGATACCGCGCAGAACAAAGGCGGCCGTGAGCAGCGAGTTTTCCCTGGCCTGTTCGTCTTCGCCGTAAAGGTTGGTTTTGATCAGTTCGAGATACCAGTCACAGTACTCGCGCCAGAAAAAGCTGTACAGCGTATCGACATACTCGTGAAAGCGGAACGTCTCCAGCGCAG
>DRLW01000600.1 GCA_011375275.1 Bacteroidota bacterium | reverse complement strand
GGCACCGGGGTTGATGCTTTTTTAGTGAACTCAGGAGGATATGATGATACGTTTTCTTGCCGGCACGGTGCTGCTGGCATCAGTTTCTGTGACTGCTGGTGAAAAAGGCCCGGCCTTCAGATACGGCAGCTCAGCATTGCTGAGCGCCCAGGCTGCGTATCACTGGCAGCAGCAGGAAGACCCGCATTACCGCAAAAAGAAAGTCGCGCAGGCGCTTTTGTTCTCAGCCGTCATACCCGGATTAGGGCAGGCGAGCAACGGCTCGTGGTTCAAGGCCGGTGCCTTTTTACTTGCCGAAGCAGGTCTGATCTACTATTATTCCGACCAGAAAAGCAGCGCTGAAGCTTTTGAAGACCAGTTTGAAGCCTTTGCAGACCAGTACTGGAGTGAAGATGTTTACTGGAATGCGATCGCGCAGGAGAGCGGCATCGATCGCTCCGACATGGCTTCTCTGCGCGAGTATGAACGCAAAACCTTCAGCCATTATCTGCCGGAAAGGAAAAACCAGACCTATTACGAAAACATCGGCAAATATGACCAGTTCAACATCGGCTGGGCGGATACAGAGACCCACCGTGGCCGTGACAGCGAGTTGCGGCTGGAATATGCCGGCATCCGCAGAGAAAGCAACGATGCTTTTGACCGTGCGCGCATGGCCGCTTCCTTCACCATGCTCAACCATATCGTCAGCGCGCTCGATGCTGCTTTTTTTGCGCACAGAAAATTTGCGGGCGCGCAGGTCAAGCTCGCCTTTGATCCAAAAATGCGATCCGGCAGGTCCGTGCCGGCGCTTGCACTGAGGGTAACCTGGTAATGAAAATTTTCATGCAGATCCTATTATGCCTGCTGGCCGCCGGTTTGCTGCCCGCCTCTTCAGCACCTGCCGGTGAGAAAAACACACCCTCCGGGGCAGGGCAGGAGAGCGTGCATGCAGCACACTCGGCTCTCTTTGGCCCGTCTGAATTTCTGGCACGTTTGCCCCGGGAGCAACAGGAAAACGACGCCGGCGTGTTTTTTAAATCATTGCTGCTGCCGGGGTGGGGGCAACACAGCCTGCAGGCGAGCAGGGCGAAACGGAATTTCATCATTTCTGAGCTGGCGCTTTGGGGAACCGTTGCGGCTTTTTTGCGCTACAGCACCTGGCTCGAACAGGAATATAAAGCATTTGCCGCGATGCACGCTGGTGTGCGCACTGATGGTTACGATGACCAGTTCTGGGTTGATATCGGCAATTATGATTCTGTCGAGCAGTGGAATGATGCCGCCTTGAGTGACAGGGATATCGACGCTCTGCGCGATCCGGATGGCGACGAAGCCTGGCGCTGGGATAGTGTGTCCAATCGCCTCACTTTCGACAACACCCGCATTGCCAGCGATCGCGCGTTTGAACGGGCGCAGTTCACGATCGCGGCGATTATCGGCAACCATATTATCAGCGGGCTGCATGCCCTGTGGCTGAAACGCAAGCAGCGCCGCGATGCGGCCGCGCAACAGGCCAGAGTTGATATCCGTCTCCTGCCCACCCGGCAGCGCGGGTCGCGTTTGTCTCTGGTCGTGCATTTCTGAGCGTACTGTGCGGGAGCAGAGAGGTCAGCCTGTTTTTTCAGTCGTCGTTGTGCCCTCGCTCAGCGTACGACGCATAGAACATGATAGCCCGGCTTGTTGCAGGGGATGTGGATTTTTCAGAATATGGTTAGTTCAGACTAAACTGGAGGATGTTACATGCCGGAACCTGATCTGGTCGCCCAGAAGCGTGCGGCTGCCCGTGCCGCGGTCGCTTACGTCGAGATGGGCATGGTCGTCGGTCTGGGCAGCGGATCGACGGCGGAAATCGCTTTTGCGCTTCTGGCGGAGCGCATCGCTGAAGGGCTGAACATCACCGGTGTGCCCTCCTCAAACCGGACGGCGAAGATCGCGGCTTCGTTGGGGATTCCGTTACTGGAACACCCCGGAGAGGCGACACACGCTGACCTGTACATTGACGGTGCCGATGAAGCGACGGAAAACCTCTGCTTGATCAAGGGCGGTGGGGGAGCGCTGACGCGCGAAAAGATCATCGCCAGCATCAGCGAGACGGTGATCATCATCGCTGACAGCAGCAAGCTGAAAGACAAGCTGGGTGCCTTTCCCCTCGCTGTCGAAGTGCTGCCCTATGGCTGGCGTGCGGCTGCAGATGCCATCTCAGAGCTGGGTGCCGCGCAGGTCGTACAGCGTAGTGCGGATAAAAATGGTGCTCCGTATATCACGGATAACGGCAATTATATTCTCGACTGCCATTTTGGTGTTATCGATGAACCTGCCGGGCTGAGCCGCGAGCTGAACAGCATTCCCGCGGTCGTCGAAAACGGTATTTTTGAGGCCCATTGTGATTTGTTGCTCATCGGTCGCGCTGACGGCGGTGTTGATGAGTATATCGATCACCTCGGCCGGGTTTCGAAATGAACTGGGGGCATGCGCGTCATGATTTACGATCACCGCGACCAGGGATTTCGCGGACAACTGCAGGGGAAAATCGTGGTCACCGGTGCAGCCGGTTTTGTCGGATCGCACCTCATGCACACACTGCCGGCCGGCGTGGCTCTGGGGATCGTCAACAACAACCATCCGGATGATGACCGGCATTATCTCGCCCTTGATCTCCTGCAACCCCACGCACTCGATGTGTTACGCGAGCTTCGGCCCCGCATGATCCTGCACACGGCAGCGATCTCTGTAATCCAAAACAGCGAAGCTGATAAAGCCCGGGCCTGGCACCTGAACGCGGAAGTTCCCGTGCGACTGGCACAGCTCAGCGTCGAGCTCCGCTGCCGTTTCATACATCTTTCCACAGACATGGTTTTCGATGGCCTCGACGGAGATTACACGGAAGTGGACACCCCCAATCCGATCAATTACTATGGCCGGAGCAAATTGGCTGCAGAACAGGGTATCGCTGAGGTCAATCCTGAGGCTGTCATCGCCCGGCTGGCACTGGTCTATGGGTTTCCTGTCCGGGAGGGCAGGGGGGTGTCTTTTCTGCAGTGGATTTTTCAGCAGGTTGCAGCGAACAGACCTGTACCGCTTTTCAGCGACGAATGGCGCACACCCGTGGAAGTGAAGCAGCTCTGTGCAGCGCTTGTCGCGCTTGCCGATAGTCCGGCCTGCGGAATTTTTCATCTCGCCGGCGCGGAAAAACTCAATCGGGTGCGTATGGGGGAGGTGATTTGCCGTGCTTTCGGGTTTTCCGAAGAG
>DRLW01000599.1 GCA_011375275.1 Bacteroidota bacterium | reverse complement strand
GCGCTTCGCGACCTTCGTGGTGCAACCCGGTTTCAGCCCAAAGCTGTGAGAATGGGATAACCAGACACGATGCAGACAGATAGAGATAAAAAATATCCACGACCACCTGACAGCAGACACTGAAAATTGAATGTGTCGATCTATTCAAACAGCTTTTTTAGTTCAAAAAAGCACTACGGTCAGGTCTAAAAAACTCACACAACGGCGCGACAGATTATTTTTTGAGGACATAGCGCAGTGTCGGTATTGCGTGGGAGAACAAAAACGATGAAAGCTCACCGTCTTCTGAGTACCACTATCATCCGTACAATTTTTTAAACCGCAAAGGCGCGAAGTACGCGAAGAAAAGATTTTTTCGTTTTTCCTTCGCGGCCTTTGCATCTTGGCGGTTCAATTAATCATGGTTTTTTCACCGCGAAGACGATTTTAAAATGCAAGTACACGATGAACGCGAAGAGAAACGAGAAGAAAGGCAGGAACTGCTGGTATTGATTTTACAATACTTCAGCTCTCTTCGTGCGCTTCGCGACCTTCGTGGTGCAACCCGGTTTCAGCCCAAAGCTGAGAGGTCGGAATAACCAGACACGATGCAGACAGATAGAGATAAAAAATATCCACGACCACCTGACAGCAGACACTGAAAATTGAATGTATCAATCTATTCAAACAGCTTTGTTTGCTGCTTTTTTGTTCGAATACTAAATCACTCAGGTTTAGGTTAATCTTATGAGGTGAACAGATGACATCTGAATATCAAGAAAGGGTGTTGGAAGAAATTAGAAAGATGCCGGAGGAGCATCTTCCATCTTTGCTGCAGATCATTCATTTGTTTCGCAAAAGTGTCACACTGAAGTCCGCGGAAGAAAGCTTTGAACAAGGTTGGAAAGAGGTTAAGCAAGGTGAAACTCTGCCTCTTTCCAAACTTTGGGAGGACGTAGATGCCGAATGAGGAATCTTACGAAGATTTTGAAATCGAATTTACTCCTGAATTTAAACGAAATGTTCGCCACCTTGCGAAAAAGTATCGCCATTTCAGGTCAGATATCCAACCAGTCCTCGACACTCTTGCCAGCGGGAAGCTGGTTGGCGTCCGGGTTCCGAAAGTGAAATACGCTGTTTATAAAGTCCGGGCAAAAAATTCTGATCTGACAAAAGGGAAAAGCGCCGGCTACCGCCTGATCTACTGCATCCCATCGAAAAGAAAAATAGTCCTGGTCACTGTTTTTTCAAAGACTGAGCAGGGTGATATTTCCCCCGCTAAAATTCGGGAAATCATGGAAAGATATTAAACTGAAAAGCCCACCTTTTTCTTTGTTGTGGTTAACTCTAAACTCAAAAATGTGAGGTCATCATGTGCCTTGCCATTCCCGGAAAAGTGGTTGAAATTTTTGAAGAAAACGGGCTGAAAATGGGCAAACTGGATTATGCCGGAACGATCAACACCGCCTGTCTGGAGTATGTGCCGGAGGTGCAGGTCGGGCAGTATGCCATCGTGCATGCCGGCTTTGCCATCAGCATCATCGACGAGGAGGAAGCGCGGCGGACGTACGAGGTGTGGGATGAGCTCGTCGAGGCTGCGGCTGAGGAGGGCACGGATATTTTCGGCATGCCCCTGCCGGAGTCTGAAGATGAGAAAGATGAGGAGGGAGGGTCATGAAATATCTCGACGAGTACCGCAATCCCGACATCGTCAAAAAGATGTTCGAAGAAATCCACGCCATCACCACGCGGCCGTGGGTGATCATGGAAATCTGCGGCGGGCAGACGCATTCGATCATCAAAAACGGCATCGACCAGTTGCTGCCTGAAGGGATCGAGCTGGTTCACGGGCCCGGCTGTCCGGTCTGCGTCACACCGCTGGAGCAGATCGACAAGGCGCTGGCAATCGCTTCGCGGCCAGATGTGATCTTTACCTCCTTTGGCGACATGCTGCGTGTGCCCGGCTCGGAGAAAGACCTGTTCATGGTCAAATCCGAGGGCGGCGACGTGCGCGTGGTGTATTCTCCCCTCGATGCCGTCAAACTGGCGCGGGAAAACCCGGATAAAAAAGTCGTCTTTTTTGCCGTCGGCTTCGAAACCACGGCTCCGAACAACGCCATGGCCGTCTGGCAGGCGCACCGGGAAGGGCTGAAAAATTTCTCCATTCTGGTCTCGCACGTTCTGGTGCCTCCGGCCATGCGCACGCTGCTGTCCTCGCCGCAGAACCGCGTGCAGGGCTACCTCGCCGCCGGACACGTGTGCACGGTGATGGGCTGGGAGGAGTACGATCCCATCGCCGCGGAGTTCGGCGTGCCGATCGTTGTCACCGGGTTCGAGCCGATGGATATCGTCGAGGGCATTCTCATGGTCATCCGCCAGTTGGAGCAGGGGCGAGCGGAGGTGGAAAACCAGTACAGTCGCATCGTACGCCGGGAGGGCAACCGGCCGGCCCAGGAGTTGATCGCGAAGGTGTTCATGGTTGCGGAGCGCAAATGGCGCGGTATCGGAGAAATCCCCATGAGCGGGCTGAAACTGCGTCCTGAGTTCCGCGATCACGATGCAGAGGCGGTTTTCGACACCGGTGAAATCCACGTCGATGAGCCGCCGCAGTGCATCAGCGGCATCATCCTGCAGGGGCTGAAAAAACCCGACGAGTGCCCGGCCTTTGGCAGAGAATGCACACCGCAGAACCCCCTCGGCGCGACGATGGTTTCCAGCGAAGGGGCCTGCTCGGCGTATTACGCCTACGCCCGCCACGGCCGGCCCGGACAACAGCAGGAGGTGGTGTGATGGCTGCAGATGACGCCCTGCTTGGTACGAGCTGCCCGCTGCCCATCACAGAACACGACACCGTGCAGCTCAGCCACGGCAGCGGTGGCAAAATGATGAATGACCTGATCGAGCAGCTTTTCCTGTGGGCCTTTGACAACCCGCACCTGCGCGCCCGCGAAGATCAGGCAGTGTTCGATCTGCCGCCCGGGAAGCTGGCTTTCAGCACGGATTCATACGTCGTGGACCCGCTTTTTTTCCCGGGGGGAAATATCGGCGAGCTGGCCGTGAACGGCACGGTCAACGACATCAGCATGAGCGGTGCGACACCGCTGTATCTCAGCGCGGGATTCATCATCGAAGAGGGCTTCTCCCTGGCTGAGCTGCGCCGGATCGTCGAGGCCATGCGCCGTGCTGCAGACCAGGCCGGCGTGCAGATCGTCACCGGGGATACGAAAGTGGTCAACAAGGGCAAGGGCGATAAGCTCTTCATCAACACTGCAGGCGTTGGTGTGCTGGAAAAACCGTGGCGCCCGGCAGCGGCGCACATTCGCGAGGGTGATATCGTGCTGCTCAGCGGCACCATCGCCGACCACGGCATGGCGATTCTCTCGCAGCGCGAGGGGCTGGCGTTTGAAGCACCGATCAAAAGCGATACGCAGGCGCTCAACGGCCTGATCGCAGCCATGCTCAAAGCCGGCGGAGAGGCCATCCACGCCCTGCGCGACCCGACCCGCGGCGGCGTGGCAGCGGTGCTGAACGAATTCGCTGCCGCCGCTCAGGTGACCATCCGCATACGTGAAGACCGCATTCCGGTGAATGCAGCGGTATCCGGCGCCTGTGAGGTGCTCGGCCTCGATCCGCTGTATGTGGCCAACGAGGGCAAGCTCATCGCGGTGGTCTCCCGCGACAAAACCGAACGCGTTCTCGAAGCCATGCGCCTTCATCCTGCCGGCGCGCAGAGCACGATCATCGGCGATGTCGTCGCAGACCGCCCCGGGCTGGTCACCATGCAGACCCGCATCGGCGCCTGGCGTATCGTCGATATGCTGGTCGGCGAACAACTGCCGCGTATTTGCTGAGCGCTGGGTGCAG
>DRLW01000598.1 GCA_011375275.1 Bacteroidota bacterium | reverse complement strand
GCGCTTTTGCGCATTTTTTCAATCTATCCCGCTTTCTCTGCGGGAAATGTTGTTTATTCCTAATTTGAGCGATTTAATTTGCTAGAAAGCAGCAAAAGAAGCTATTTGAATGGATTGCTACATTCAATTTTAAGTATATGGTGTCAGGCCGTCGTGGATATTTTTAATCTCTATCTATCCGCATCGTGTCGGGTTATCCCGACCGCTCAGCTTTGGGCTGAAGCCGGGTTGCACCACGAAGTTCGCGAAGCGCACGAAGAGAGCTGAAGGATCGCAAAAATCAGGACCAGCAGTTCCTGCCTTTCTTCTTGTTTTTCTTCGCGTTCATCGTGCACTTCTCTGGTTATCCACTTAACTCAGCACGGTTGCATTTTTTCAGCCAGACCGCGTGACAACAGCACATGCCTACCCCAGAACCGTCATTCAGGTTTCCCCGCAGGGGAAGACCAGAATCTCCCGGACTCAGGCACGTGCCAGAAAAGATGAGATCCCGGCACTGCGCTTCGCTTCGGCCGGAATGACAGATGCCCGGTATCCGGGCCTGTCCCCGGTTTGCTGAGTTAACTGGATAACCAGACAAAAAAATATTTTATTCTTATGGAGCAAATCGCTCAGATTAGGTTCTTGAATAAAGTGGGAGGGTGCGAAGTCGCCGGCGGATGGCGATAGAGCGTCCGGGCTACGCGACACCGCAGGAGCAGTGCCACGAGGTAGAGATCAACATGCCTGCCCGGCGCGCATTTTCCCGGTCTATCGGAAAACTTCGATCTTTTCGATGATCACCGGTTTTGCCGGGCGGTCGCGCAGGCGCGGATCATTGGTCACTTTTTTCACGCGCGCGATCTCATCGACGACCTCCATCCCCTTGGTCACCTCGCCAAAAACGGTGTACTGCCCGTCGAGATGCGGTGCCTGCGCATGCATGATGAAAAACTGGCTGCCGGCTCCCTGCGAAGGATCGCTGACGCGGGCTGTGGAGAGCACGCCGCGCTTGTGCGACCGTTTGTTGAATTCATGCGGCACGTTGACGATCGGCCCACCCTGGCCGTCGTTGTAGGGATTGTTATCTTTCGTGTTCGGATCACCACCCTGGATCATAAAGCCGGGGATAACCCGGTGGAATTGCGTACCATCATAAAAACCACTCTCCGCGCGGGTGATGAAATTGAAACACTGGATCGGCGCATCGTCGGGGTAGAATTTCATCTCGATAGTGCCGAAGTTGGTGATCATGCGTGCTTTCACCCCTTGCATCTTCGCAGCGAGAAATTTCAGTTTGGCATCACTTTTTTTATAGTGTGCAACCTGACCTTCCAGATCGCGAATCTTCTCTTCCAGCGCGATTTTTTCTTTCTTCATCTCCTCCAGCTCCTTGTTGCTGCTGCATCCAGAGACACCCAGAATCATCAAAACGGCAATGATGAGTGTTCCGTTTTTCATAAAAACCACTCCTGTTTATGAAGTTGCTGAGTAACCGGTATCGTGTTTTCTATATGACCTGAAAAACTGACATCGCACCCCCTTTGCTCGTCAGCTCGGACAGATGCATGCTCCACAAAAAAATCCAGCCATCCCGATCCAGTCCTGTGCAACGCTGAGTCGTGCATCGGCCCGGAATGAAAACGATGAAGATACGCAATTTCAGAGGTAAAAGACAACGGATAAAGTCGTGTTCCCGTATATTTTCGTTGTGGTTGCTTCGCTTCCTTCGGGCGAAAAAGGGTGGCTGACGTGTCTGCTTTTTCCGACACGGTGTTGTTTGAATCAGACATTTATCTGCGCAGGAGAAGCGCCCGCCAGGTCGTTCAGCCTCGAAACATGCGGTTTCGGCTCTGGTACGTTTCTTGTCTTCAAGGCAAGCGTCGCGGTGGTTGTGCTTTAAGGAAATTTAATTTTAGGAAAGGGGACCCAAAATGAAAAAGCACATTTTTTCAGGGCTTTTTGTAGTGATGTTTTTTTTCATGGCCTGTGAGCAGAATCCGCTCGAAGCACCTCAAAACACGCCTCAGGATCAGCAAATCATCCAGAAACGGGCCGGCACCCAGATGGATGAAGCAACACCAGATAAGACCATGCCCGCGATTGCCTCGGATTATTATGTTTATATCCGTAAAGGCTACGAAGCCAGTGGTGCGTGGCAAAATGGAGCTCGGTATGCCTACCTTAATGTCAGCTATGACTATGAAAACGAATCCGCCCATCTGAGCTATTCAGTTTACCAAAACAACAATTGGATCGCTGGTGGCCACGGTTCAATTCCTGCCGAGGCAATTACCGGTGACGAACGTCTCGGTTATCTGACCGTGGATGTCGATACAGGTGAGCTGGATGACTTTCATGTTCACCAGGGAGAGCCGTTGGCGGTTTCCGCAACCTGGACTGTCAACTCCGACTGGGTACGTTATACAAGCGGCCGGGATGTATACACGGATAATCGCACCGGTTATTCTTCGTACTACAAAGGACGCAGAAATTACCGTTCATCCGATGGCCGCGCCACTCTTGGCAACTGGTCGTTCTCGCAGCAAAGATGGGGTAACAGCATTTGGCTGGCCAAATTCAAGCATGTCCATGCCTCCCATTATGGCACCAACTAAGCTCAGCAGCGTGTTTGCATCATCGGTTTCGGGGCGCAGGGATGCGCTCCCGGTACCGGGAGAGGAGTAATATAGGGCTGCACACCACCGCGACATATTTATTCTCCCACAGGCAGAACATTTTAATCGCTTGCAACGAGGTGATATTAAACCTTTTTATACCCCCTCAGACCCGCATTTTGCCGGGGCAGCCGGGTAAAACCGGCAACTCTCCGGCATGATAAATCTCGCCCTATTCCTGCCACTAAACTGGCCCCGGAAGCTGCTATGCAAGGAAACCTGTAGTTTACCAGATGCATACAGCGTAGCAGCCACAGCCCTCTGCACAAAAATCCTCACCATTGACATTGCGCACTTTTTTTTGTAAATAAAAAAGACCACCATACCCCCTGCAAAATCCTGTGTTCAGAATGGAGGAAGAAAACCGGGAAAGGAGCGCAGCACAGATAGAGACGACAGACTTCCGGAGTAATTCATGACACGTACTGCAAAAATCATCATCGTCGGCTCTGGCCCGGCAGGTATTGCCACGGCACTCTCTATCGTGCGGCAAAAACCCGAGTTTCGCGATGATATCCTCATTCTGGACAAAGCAACCCATCCCCGCCACAAACTCTGCGGCGGCGGCCTGACGCCCTGGGCCGAAGTCACCCTCTCCATTCTCGACATGCAGGTCGATGTCCCTTCCTTTCGTGTCGAACGCATTGCTTTCTACTTTAAAGATGAACCGATATGGTTCGATCAGCCGGACCTGCTGCGCATCGTTCGCCGTGATGAATTCGATGCCGCTCTGGTGCAGCGTGCCCGCGAAAAGGGCATCACCGTTCTGGAAGATACCGCTGTGCAGCACATCACCGTGCACGACGAGGCCGTCGAGCTGCAGACCTCCAGGGGCGAGTTCAGTTGTGAAGTCCTCGTCGGCGCTGATGGCGCCAAAAGCACGGTGCGGCGTCAGCTTTTCCGTGAGCAGACTTCGCGCGTATCCCGGTTGATGGAGGTGGTCGTGCCCGTGGAGGGCATCGAGGTGCCGGAATTCAGCCAGCGCATGGCGGCTTTTGATTTTCGCGAAATCCGTCACGGCCTGCAGGGTTATCTCTGGGATTTTCCCAGCCTGATCGAAGGCAAACCGCATCTGAATATCGGTGTTTTTGACAGCCGGATTTTTCCGAAAAAACCGCGTGCAGACCTCCCTGCGTTGTTGCGCGAGCGGCTTGAGAAGCGGGGTATCGATCCGGACAGCGTGCCTTTGCAGGGCCATCCCGAGCGCTGGTTTCATCCTTCTCAGGAGTGCAGTCGGCCGCGCGTTCTGCTCGTCGGCGATGCCTCGGGTGCGGAGCCATGGCTCGGCGAGGGCATTTCCGTTGCCCTCGGCTACGGCCCGGTGGCAGCAGCAACCATCAAACGGGCGTATGCCAGCGGCGATTTTTCCTTTGCAGAGTATAAAAAAATCATCAGCCGGTCCTCTCTTGGCTGGCATTTGAACAGAAATCGGGTGATCGCCCGATATTTTTATCATCCCGCTGCCAGCAGACTGTTGCCGGCGGTTGGATCGATCCTGTCGTGGTACATCGAACGAAAATATGGCGTCGTCAAAGAAGAAGAGCTGGAGCTGGCACTGCATTAATCGCTACACTGGAAAGGAAGACTATGCGTAAGGAATCCCTGGAATTTTTGCAACGCCTGATCGCCGCCCCGAGTCCGTCGGGGTATGAACAACCGGCGCAGCAGGTATGGCGGGCTTATGCCGAACAGTATGCGGATCGCATTCAGCATGATCTGCATGGCAACAGCATCGCGGTGATCAACCCCGAAGGCGCGCCGCGGGTGATGTTCTCCGGCCACTGCGATGAGCTTGGTTTTCTGATCAACTACATCAACGACAAGGGCTATCTGTATTTCCGAACGATCGGCGGGCATGACAAGGCGCTGATCCCGGGCCGGCGCGTGGTGGTGCAGAGCAAAAACGGGCCGGTGCATGGGGTTACCGGGAAAAAGGCGATCCACATGATGACTGCCGAAGACCGGCGCAAAGTGCCTGAGGTGGAAAATTTATGGATCGATATCGGAGCCCGCAACCGTGAAGAAGCCGAGAAAAAAGTCGCAGTCGGCGATCCGGTTGTGTATGATGTCGGTTTCCAGCAGATTACCGATACCATCGCCACGTCGCGGGGCTTTGATGATAAAGTCGGTGCTTTTGCTGTTGCGGAAACTCTGCGGCTTTTGCAGGGCAAAGAGCTGTCGGCGGCTGTTTATTCCGTGGCCTCGGTGCAGGAAGAGATCGGCCTGCGCGGCGCACGAACCAGCGCCTATGCCATCGATCCGCGCGTCGGTATCGGCGTGGATGTGACGCATGCCACGGATCATCCCGAGGTGGATCAGCGCAAGGAGGGGGACATCAGGTTAGGCGAGGGCCCGGTGATTCTCCGCGGCGCCAACGCCAATCCTGTGGTGGTGGAAAAGCTCATCGAAGCAGCCGAGGCAGAGGATATTCCCTACCAGATTCAGGCCATCGCCGGCGGCACGGGCACTGATGCCAACGTCATCCAGCTCAACCGCGCTGGTGTGGCAGCCGGGCTGGTCAGCATTCCCCTGCGTTACATGCACACGCCCAGCGAACTGGTTTCGCTGCAGGATGTGGAAAATACCGCCCGCCTTCTCGCAGCATTTTCGCAGCGGGTCACCAATGAGGTGGACTTCCGGCCGTGACCCTGTTTGTGCCCTCTTGCCAGGTTGATTTTCACGTTTCATTTTATGATTCGCTGTAGCTCCGCTGCGCCACACCGCGGAAGTGGTGTGGCGAGAGAGTCTGCAGCTATCTTTTTCTGCACAAAAACATGACCGCAGTGCAGAACTTTCTGACCCCAAACATTTTCTGAGGAGAGAGGAACCCTATGCGACTGCTCGTTTTGATCGTACCTGTTCTGCTGTTCAGCGCATGCATGCAGCAGGAAAGCAAGCTGGACCCGGGCTCGGCTGATTTTTCCGAAAAAGCCCGGGCGATTCACGAAAAATCCCTGGTCATCGATACGCATATCGATATTCCCCTGCGCATTCTGCGCCGCGGCGTCGATGTCGGCCAGCGTCTGCCGGATGGCCATTTTGATCTCATCCGCGCCAAAGAAGGTGGCCTGGACGCAGCATTCTGGGCGGTTTATGTCGCCTCGGATTACAATAAACCCGGTACATGGGAAGGCGCCAAAGGCGGCGCTTATGCGCGTGCCAATCTGATCATTGCCACGATCGACAGCGTCGTCCGGGCGAACAGCGACCTCGCGGCGCTGGCGCGTACGCCTGAGGACGTCCGCCGTATCGTCGCTGAGGGCAAGCACGCTGTCTGCATGGGCATGGAAAACGGCGCACCGGTTGAGGGTGATCTGAATAAACTGCGCGATCTTTTTGACAAGGGGATTCGCTATATCACGCTGACGCACGCGAAAGACAACCACATCTGCGATTCCTCCTACGATACCCGGCACACGCACAAAGGGCTGACAGCGTTCGGGCGGGAAATGGTGCAGGAAATGAACCGCCTGGGCATGATGATCGATATTTCCCACGTCTCTGATGACGCTTTCTGGCAAGTGCTCGAACTCAGCCGCGCTCCGCTGATCGCCTCGCACTCCAGTCTGCGAAAGTACCATGACATGGAGCGGAATATGTCCGATTCGATGATGGTGGCTCTGGCGCAGCACGGCGGTGTGATGCAGTATAATTTCGGCTCCTATTTTGTCAGCGGCGAATGGGCCAAAGCGATGGACGCCTGGCGCGAACAGTATGGCACCGAGTTTTCTGCCCTGCAGAAGCAGTATGAGCATGACCCTGCAGCGCGCAGACAGGCCGAGAAAGAGTTTCTTGCCAAACACCCGGCCCCAACGGTCTCCATCGATGATGTCGTCGAACAGATCGACTATGCCATCAAACTGATGGGCATCGACCATGTCGGTCTCGGCAGCGATTACGACGG
>DRLW01000597.1 GCA_011375275.1 Bacteroidota bacterium | reverse complement strand
GCCCGCCGCCCGTACCGCGACATTTATGTCGCGTCTCAGCCGTCCGCACTCAAGCATCCTTAATAACGCAGCGTTGGTACGGCACGACATGAATGCCGCGTGGCAGCCTGTGCACCCGTCCCGTGGCGTTCATGCGCGTTGCCGTCTCCTCCTATTCATCCAGAATAACGAGAGGAGTCGTGGTTCGCGACATGAATGTCGCGTTACAGCCCGCCGCCCCGTACCGCGACATTTATGTCGCGTCTCAGCCGTCCGCACTCAAGTATCTTGAATGACGAAGCGTATGGTGTGGCACGACATGAATGCCGCGTGGCAGCCTGTGCATCCGTCCCGTGACGTTCATGCGCGTTGCCGTCTTCCCCTATTCATCTTGAATAACGAGAAGAGTCATGGTTCGCGACATGAATGTCGCGGTACGCTTTGGCCACACAGGTTTCATCAGAACCAGGGCATATCAGATTTACCTTGCCTTTTTACGCCGTGGTGTGCATTTTCCCGCATTCAGAAAAAAACATGCTCTGCATGCGAAATGCAAAAACACGACCCCAAAACATCGATCGAAACTATGACAGTGACCATTCCGGGAATCCCCCGCGGCTGCCAATGGCTGCTTATCGCAGCTTTTTTTGCTCTGATTTTTACCTCCGGCTGCACACAAAAAAAGCAGCCCTCACCCGAGGTGCTGCGCCAACTGGTGACCCTCAGCAGTGTCGGCTGGGCCTTTCTCGAAGAGAACAAACTCGCTGAGGCTGAAGCGCAATTCCAGAAGATGATCGAGCTGGCGCCGGAGAATCATGCCGGCTACGCCAATCTCGCTTATGTGTATCTGCGCATGGGCGAGTACAGCAAGTCCGAGCAGCAGGCACGCGAGGCTCTGCGACGTGATGACAGCGATGCGCTGGTCTATCTCATCCTCGCAGAGGTGTACGACCTGACGCAACGCGATCAGGATGCGGCTGTCGCTGTTGAAGAAGCCCTGAAGCGGGAGCCGGAAAACATCAAGGTTTTGTATAAAAAGGTACAGTTCCTCCAGCGCCGTCAGAACGAGGACGCAGCCCGGCAGCGGCAGCAGATTTTACAAAAACTGGCCAGCCTCGAACCCGCCAACCTCGTCGTGCGTTTGCAGCTCACAGAAGCCCTGCTCAAATCCGGCCAGGGAGACGCTGCCCTCGCAGAGCTTGAGGCCATACGCCAGCAAATCCCGGAGTTGCCGGCACAGGCGCGGCCCTTTTTCCGCAAAGCGATCGATCTCCTGCACAGCGGCGAGGTGCGCCAGGCGCTGACCCAGTTCATCATCACGCAGAATTTTCTGCGCGTAACGCCGTTGTATCAGGCCGGCCTGCGCAGCCTCGAGGGGCCGGGAGCCACAGTGGTCGGCGAGCCGATCGTTACGCTGAGTACGGATTTTGCCGGGGAGGTTGCTGAAGGGGAAGACCTGCTCGATAAAATGCGCTTCACCGATGCCAGCGAACAGTCCCGGCTTGTGCAGGCCGTGCCGGCAGCAGGAGCAGGGCGCCCGCTCGCAGTGGCAGATTTCGACGGCGACGGTGATGTGGATTTGTTTTTCGGGAGCGTGGGCGATGAAGCCGGTTTGCTGAAAAATGAGTTCGGCCGTTTTGAGAATGTTGCTGAGGCCGCTGGCGTGGCACACAGCGGCCGGGATGTCAGCGCGTTGTTTGCCGACTATGATAATGACGGCAAGCTGGATCTGTTCGTCGCCGGCGAGAAGCAGAATCGCCTTTACCACAGCGAGGGGGACAGCCTGGAACGTCGCTTCGTACCCGGAGCAGCCCGGCTCGATGGGCCTGCTGCCCATAAGGTGCTGTTCGCCGATTTTGACCACGACGGCGACCTCGATCTCTATCTTGCCGGGCCGGGTAAAAATCGATTCTGGCGCAATAATGCGGATGGCAGCTTCACCGAGCGCGCCCGCTTTGCCCGTATCGCAGGGGATGATATCACCAGTCTGGATGCCGCATTCGGCGATTTTGACGATGACGGTGACCTCGATCTGCTCGTTCTCAACAAAGACGGCAGCCTGAACCTGTACAGCAACCAGCGCCAGGGACAGTTTCGCGATCGTGCCGTCGAAGCCGGGTTGCAGCCTGTGCCGGGTGCCCGTGCCCTCGCGGTCGGGGATGTGAATAATGACGGATTCCTGGATATTTTCCTCAGCGGCGACCAGCACGTGCTGCTGTTCAACTCCGGTGAAGGCCGGTTCCGGGCAGACGAAAAAGCACATCAAAGTCTTCGCCCGCTCGATGGCCTGCAGGTGCGCACGGCAGCTTTTTTCGACTTCAACAACGACGGCTATCTCGACCTGCTCGCCGGCGGTATTGCCAGCGGAATGCCGCTGCGGTTGCTGCACAACCGCCGTGACGGCTCCTTTGAACCGGCGAATTTCCTCCTGCCCGAGATACCCCGTCCGGTACACCAGATCGCTTTGTTCGATTATAACGAAGACGGCGATCAGGACGTCCTGCTCGCCCTCGATGACGGCACTGTGCGCCTGTTGCGCAACGATGGTGGCAACATCAACCACTATTTCAACCTGCAACTCGTGGGATTGGGAGCAGGCAGCGGTAAAAACAACCATTTCGGTATCGGCGCCAAGGTGGAAGTGCGCGCCGGTGATCTCTATCAGATGCGGGTGGTCACTGCGCCGGCGACCCACCTCGGGCTCGGCCACAGGCTCAAAGCGGATGTCGTGCGTATCTTGTGGCCGAACGGTGTGCCGCAGAATTTATTCTACCCCAGGAGCGATCAGGACCTGATCGAAGAACAGATACTCAAAGGCTCGTGTGCGTTCCTCTATGCCTGGAATGGCGAGAGCTACGAGTTTGTTACCGATATCATGTGGCGCAGCGCGCTGGGCATGCCCCTGGGGATTATGGCCGGAGAGATGGCCTGGGCTTCGCATAAATCCACCGATGAGTATTTGAAAATTCCCGGTGACCGCATCGTGCCGCAGAATGGGAAAATCCGTCTGCAGATCACCGAAGAGCTGTGGGAAAGCGCCTATTTCGACAAACTGCGCCTTGTCGCTGTCGATCATCCGGACACGGTGGAGATTTTCATGGATGAGCGTTTCATCCCGCCCCATCTGCCGCAGAATCCCATGGTTGTGGCACGCGACCTGCGACCGCCAGCCTCGGTGCAGGACGGTCTCGGCCGTGATGTACGCGGGCTGCTGCTGGAGCAGGATGACCAGTTTGTGGCCAGTTTTCATCCCGGGCCGTATCAGGGGATCACCGAGCCGCACGAGCTGATCATCACGCCGGAGCCGGGAACAGAAGGGCATACGCTGTTGTTACTCTCTGGCTGGCTTTTCCCGGCCGATGCCAGCATCAACGTGGCGGTCGCCCAGTCCGGCAGCGTGCACATGATGCCTCCGGTGTTGCAGGTGCCGGATGCGGATGGCCGCTGGCAGACCGTGGAGCCGGATTTGAGTTTCCCCATGGGGAAAAATAAAACCATCGTCGTGGACCTGACGGGGAAATATCTGTCGCAGGACCGGCGGGTGCGTATCCGTACCACTATGCAGATTTACTGGGACCGCGTTGCCTTTGCCGTGCCGCTGCCCGAGCTGCCTGAGCATGTCCGGCGCACGGAGCTGGCACCTACAGCGGCTGATCTGCACTATCGCGGTTTTTCCCGGCCGTTCAGGAAGGGAGGGCGCTATGGGCCGCACTGGTTTGACTATAACGAGGTCAGCACAGAGCAGAAATGGCGTGATCTCGAAGGCTGGTACACGCGCTACGGGGAAGTCGGCGAGTTGCTGCAGGAGTCCGATGATATGTATGTTCTCTTGAACGCCGGCGATGAGGTAACCGTCGATTTTGATATCGCCGTCCTGCCGGAGCTGCCTGCAGGCTGGAAGCGCGATTATCTGATCTATACCGATGGATGGATTAAAGATGGTGATCTGAATACAGCGCATGGCAATACCGTCGGGCCTTTGCCTTTTCACGGCATGTCCGCCTATCCGTATGATGGCAAAGAGACGTTTCCTGATAATCCGCGCCTGCGTGAATGGCACAAAAAATATAACACCCGGCGCGTGGATAACAAGGCGTTCAGGGAGCGCCTGCGCAGAGGGGATGAGTGAGCTGGCAGAAGTTAGGTGATGGATGAAAAGATGTGGACGCGCGGGGTTGATTTTCGGCTATTCCGACTTCCTCCGTGCCAAGCGCTTTATTGTGAAAAAGTCTGAACAAAACCGCTGTTCAATTTCAATAAACCAAGGAGTCAACATGAGAGTATTTGCAATTCTGGTTCTGGCCGCTGCGCTGGCTGGATGTTCCGGAGAAGACAAAGCTGCTTCGCAGCAGGAAAAAGGCGCGGCAGGTGGAGCGGAGAAGGCCGGCCCGGTTGCTGCGGTAACAGATCAGAATTTTGATCAGGAAGTGCTGCAGGCTGATAAACTGGTACTGGTGGATTTCTGGGCGGTCTGGTGCGGGCCGTGCAAGATTATCAAACCCCACCTCGAAGCTCTGGCGACGGAATATACCGGGCAGATCAAAGTCGTTGCGCTGGATACGGATAAAAATCCGGCCATAAGCAAGAAGTATGGTATTCAGTTTCTGCCCACAGTGCTCTTTTTTAAAAATGGCGAGATCGTCGATAAATTCGTCGGCGTTAAGTCGAAAGAGCAGATCGAAAGCATGATCAAAAACCATCTCACCGCATCGTGATGAGCTATGCTGCAGCCGCGTTCGGTCAGAGGGAACGCGGCTGCAGGCTGTTTATTCTGCCAGTAAAATCATACCGCTTTCAGGCGCAAGCACGAGCTGCAGCCTGTTCCCCGAAATCGTGAACTGCTCTCCTCCGAGCATGTCCGTTGCTCGCTTTAAATCGTAAAATTCCGGCACAGGGATCGTTACGTGTTGCTTTTTCCGGCTTTTATTCAATGCCACGATGATTCGCTCATAGACATCAGACCGCATGTACGCCATGGTGTGTTTTTCTGCCAGGAGAATGTGGAAATCGCCGTGCCGCAGGGCTGAATGCTGCCTGCGCAGGTGTACCAGCCGGGCGACTTTCTGCCACATCTCGCGCTCGTGCGCGTTGAGCTGCGCGCCGAAGCGCATGGGTCTGCGGTTATCCGGGTCTGCAGCACCGGTCATGCCGATTTCGTCGCCGTAGTAGAGCGTCGGCACGCCGGGTATGGTGAGCAGCCAGGTCATGTACAACCGGGCGCGCTGGTAGCTGGCCGGGTCATCTACCTGTGGTGGATTTTCCCAGCCCACGGCAACAGCATCGGGTGTGGTCAGGGTGATATCGCCATCGGCGAAAGCCATGTAACGCACCTGGTCGTGGCTGTCCATGATATTGCCCATGAGATGATTCATCCCGTACACGGTAAACGTTTTATGGATGCCGGCTGCGAGATCGCGGAAATGGCCGTCCTCGCTGAGAAAGGCGCGTTTGGCCGGGTCGAAGAGGTTGAAATCGAACTGGGCGTCGAGCTGGCCGGCTGTCACATAGGAGCTGACAAGGTCATAGCCACCGAATGTTTCGCCGATCTGGTACACAGGAATTTCGCGATGTGGATCGACGTGCAGGCGGATTTTGCGCGTCAGCGTGCGCCAGAAACGGTTTGGAATATGCTTGACCGCATCCTGCCGGAAGCCATCGACGCCGGTTCTCTGCAGCCACCAGATCGCGTTGTCAGTCATGACCTGCAGGGCCTCATCGGAATTCTGGTAGTCGAATGAGGGCAGGTAGGGCTCGAACCAGGTGGTCAGGCGGTACTCATCCCACAGACGGATATTTTTCCGCCCGTCGGGCAGCTCAACGGTGCCGAACCAGTCGCGGTGCCGGCTGTAAAAAGGATGGTCTTTGTGCACATGGTTGGCGATGAAGTCGAGAAGAATGCGGATGCCGCGTTCGTGCGCCCGCTGCACCAGCGTGCGCAGCAGGGCCATATCGCCGAAACGCTCATCCACGGAACGTGAATCCACGGGCCAGTAACCGTGATACGCGGCAAAGAACTCCCGCGGCGGAGGATATTCCTGCCATGCTTTATCGGTGTTGCGCACTACAGGAGAAAGCCAGAGCACGTTGACGCCGAGGGAGTCGAAATATCCGGCTTCGAGTTTGTCGAGAATGCCCTGCAGATCGCCGCCGTAGAAATTGGCCTTGGGCTTGACACGCGGGTCATCCACTGGGCGGGTGTTGTCCGGGTCGCCGTCGTGAAAACGATCGACCATCACGGAGTAGATGATCGCATCCTGCCAGGTGAAATTCTGCTCTGCCGAACGCAGCGGCACGCCGTTCTGCATCGGCACGGTGACGAACAGGGTGCTCTGGCCGTTCTGGCTGACAGCCACGCGCAGAGAGGTGCGCCCGGACAGCCGGGTTTTGGGCAGGTGTACGCTGATCCGGTTGCCGGAGACGGCGATGTTCTCCCGCGCAACACGGCTGTTGTCGAGCAGGGCGAGAACCTGCTGCGCTTCCAGCTTGCCGGGCTGTTTCTCGTGGCTGTACATGAACTCCAGCGTGATGTTGTCAGCATCGCCGGACATGCCCAGAATATGCAGCTCTGCGCGGTGCGGAAACCTCGGCTCGACGATGAGCAGTGAGTTGTATTCGCCGAAGGGATTGAGCACTTTCCTCGGGTTGTTCGGATCGGGGAACTCCTTTTCATCCATGAAGAAACGGTATTCGTAGCGCCCGGGATCGAGCTCAACTTCGACGCTGTACTCACCATCGCCGTTTTCATCGAGCATGCGGATATCGCTGCGGTTCCAGGAGTTGAACGAGCCGAACAGTGTCAGGGAGCCGGGCTTTTGCGGCGGGCGGTAGCTGAAGCGATGGCGCTGTTTTTTTTCGACAAAAACCGGGATAGACAGGTGCTGTCCATGAAAAGAAAAGTCGATGGTCGTGGCGCCTTCGAATTCTGCATCAGGGCGCAGGATAAGCGTGGCGCTCTGCGGCTGCCATTGCAGGGAGATGTCCGCATGGTCCGAAAAATCCAGCGTATAGTCATGGGCGAAAAACAGGTCGCTGACCAGCACGGTATCCGCCTTACCCGAAGCGAGACGCAGCGGTTTGATGACATCGCGGATCGTTTCCAGCCCGTGCGACGGGCCGCATCCCAGGTTGAACACAAAGAGCAGAAGCAGAGAGAATATCATGGATTTCATCGGGTTCCTGATCTGTTTAGTGGAGAAAGATTTGGGTTTCATTGAGTCGCCAGCACGGTAAAATTGGAGGCGCGCTGAAGCGCGCACTACGAACGTTTCCGCTCCCCCCGCTCCCTTCTCGTCACACCGCTCCTGCGGTGTGACGCCCCTTTTGCCCCGCTCCTGCGGGGCAGTGCACAAGCGTGATGAGACACGGCCTGCGCCGCAAGTCGCACCCGGGCCGAGGGGATTTCGCTACACCGGAAAAATTGGCGACTTCAGGGCGCGCTGAAGCGCGCACTACGAACGTTCCCGCTCCCCCGCTCCCACGCCCCCTTTGCCCCGCTCCTGCGGGGCAGTGCACAAGCGTGATGCGACATTGCCAGCGCCGCAAGTCGCACCTGAGCCGAGGGGATTTCGCCGCTCCGGAAAAATTGGCGAGTTTCTGGCGCGCTGAAGCGCGCACTACGAACGGTATATCCTGCCAGGGAGATCCTGCTCACTCCACAGAATGTGAGGATGTGTCAAAAAAATCATCTCCCAAAATCCGGCGCGCATTGTGGAAGTTCTCCATCCGGCCGAGATCGAGCCAGCGGCTGTGATCATCGCGGTAGCCGATGATGCTCTCCCCGGCAGCAGCAAGGCGCAGGTAGACATCGACGATGGAAAAACGGCCGCTTTCTTCAAAAAGGGAAAAAATGCGTGGCGAGATGATGTGGATTCCCATAAAGGACAGGCGTTGGAGTGTGCCGGCGCCCTCGCGTGCGATGCGTTTCTCTCCGCTCTGCAGAGATTCCCAGCCACAGAGCTGCAGGCTCTCATCAAAAAGAAAATAGCGTTGCGTGTCGCGCTGGCGCACGGCAATGCTCGCCAGCGGAGCGCGTTGCCGGTGCTGTTGCAGCATATCAGCGAGAGGCAGGTCTGTGAGCACATCGACGTTATGCAGCAGGAAGGGGTCGCTGTCGCGCAGAAACCAGCCGGCCTGCTTCAGCCCCCCGCCGGTGCTGAGCAAATCCGGCTCATGCGAAAAGACGATCTCCATGCCAAAATCTCCCCGGGCACGCACAAAGTCGATGATCTGTTGCGCATGGTGATGTACATTGATGATCAGGCCATCCAGGCCGAAAGCCCGCAGTTTGGTGATGATGTGCTCCAGGAGAGGGGTGCCTTCAACCTCGATCAGAGCTTTGGGTGTTGTATCCGTGAGCGGGCGCAGGCGCGTACCAAGGCCGGCGGCGAAGATCATTCCTTTCATCTCAGCTCCCCAGCATTTCCTGCTCGCGATGGCGCACTTCCACTTCGATGTCGTACTCGGCCTTCAGATGTTCGGCCAGACGTTCGGCGCAATAGACCGAACGGTGTTGCCCGCCGGTACAGCCAAAAGAAACCATCAGATCGGTGAAATTCCGTTTCTGATAGTTTTCCACCGCCTGATCGACGATGGCATAGACGTGTTTGAGGAACTCTGTGACCTCCTGCTCCTTTTGCAGAAAAGCGATCACCGGTTCATCCATGCCATTGACCTCAGCGTACTCCGGATAGCGCCCGGGGTTCGGCAGAGAACGGCAATCGAAGACAAAGCCGCCGCCGTGGCCACGGTCATCCCAGGGGATGCCGCGCTTGAAGGAAAAACTCTGGATGCGCACGCGCAGCCTGAGGTCTGCCCCCCCGAGCTGGCGCAGCCAGGAAGAGCGCACCAGCCCTTTCCAGGCCTGGGTCAGCGCCGGCAACTCCACCGGCAGGTCGATTTCACTCAGCAGCCATTCGAGATTGCGGATGGCAAAGGGTACGCTTTTGAGAAAATGGGTTTTGCGCTCATAAAAGCCGCGGAAGCCATAGGCGCCGAGCGCCTGCATGATGCGGATGAGAACGTAGCCGTGGTAGTACTGCCGGAATTTTTTACGATCGAGGTCGATGAGTTCGGCGGTGCTGTCCATGTACACCTCGAGCAGGTGATCGCGCACCTCCTGCGGGATATCCGCTTTGGCATCGAAGAGCAGGGACGCGACATCGTACTGCAGGGCGCCCTTGCGCCCGCCCTGGTAGTCGATGAAAAAAGGCTGGCCGTCGCGCAGCATGATATTACGGGACTGGAAATCGCGGAAGAGGAAATAATCACGATCAGCAGAGAGCAGGAAATCGGTGAAACGGACAAAATCATCTTCGAGATACTGCTCGTCAAAGGGGATTTTCGCCAGCTTGAGAAAATAATATTTAAAATAGTTCAGGTCCCACATCATCGACTGGCGGTCGAAACTGCTGCGCGGATAACAAACGCTGAAGTCCAGCCCCTGCGCAGCGCTGATCTGGATCCGCGGCAGCCAGCGGATGACCTGCTCGTACACGCTGATGAGCTGATCCGAAAAGCCCTCCTGTGCGCGGGTTTCGGTCAGATAAGAAAATAACGTCGTGTCGCCGAGGTCTTCCTCGAGGTAGATATTGCGGTCGAGATCTTCGGCATAGATTTCCGGAACCGGGATGCCGAGGGTGCGAAAGTGCCGGGAAAAAGTCAGAAAAGCGATGTTTTCGCGACGGTCAGGATTATAGGCACCCACTGCAGTGTCTTTTTTCCCATACAGGCGGAAGTATTTCCTGTCCGAGCCGTGTGCCGGCATGGGGATGATCTTTTTCGGCGCGTGCCCGGCCCACTGTTCGAAAAGCTGTGCGAGTTGCTGTTCTATTGCCTGTGTGCTCATTTTGTGACTGTTGTTTGGGATGAATGGTGGTATTCGGGAAAAGACGCCTAATGTAAAAAAAACCGGGGGCAGATGCAAGGGAGTTGCGAACGGGGCCGGAGAGACCTGGCCCTGTGGCATGACAGCCTGTGTGCGATTGCGTTTGCGCATGCCGGCCGGGATAGTTATTTTACAGCCCGGGAAGTTCAAGCATATTGAAACCTGACCCGAGCGCTTTATTTTTTGAACAAAAAAGCAGCAGACAAAACTGTTTGAATGGATTCATTCGATTTTCAGTATGGGCAACCGGTGGGTCTCTATAAATAAACCCAGGCCAGAACCCCAATCCATCGGTTCCATCATGGCCGGATTTAAATCCACGATCACCAAATGGGTTATGGGATTATCAACATTGTCGTTGGGGGCAAAATT
>DRLW01000596.1 GCA_011375275.1 Bacteroidota bacterium | reverse complement strand
TTCTTCGGACATCGTCTGTTTTCAACTCAAAAATCCCCGCCACACAGGAGGTGACGGGGATTTTGCAGGGTTTATGCAACTCTTAGCTATTCTGGGCGATTACCCCAAAAACAATACAATTTTTTCTCATGCCAGAAACGATGGATTGGGGTTCTGTGTGCACGCCCCGCCCGTATCGCGACATTTATGTCGCGTCTCTGCCATCTCTTCCTAAAACAGCCTGAACGATGAAATGTATCGTACTGCACGACATGAATGTCGCAGGGCAGCCTGGGTACTACCCGTATCGCGACATTTATGTCGCGTCTCTGCCATCTCTTCCTAAAGCAGACTGAACTATGAAAAGTATCGTACCGCGCGACATGAATGTCGCGTTACGCCTGGCACTCTCGTACCGCGACATTTATGTCGCGTCTCTGCCATCCCCCCTAAAGCAGCCTGAACTATGAAAAGTATCGTACTGCACGACATGAATGTCGCAGGGCAGCCTGGGTACTACCCGTATCGCGACATGAATGTCGCGGTACAGACTGGTTGCTGTTACGCGTTTTCCGTTTCCCCGGCGTCTGCCGTCTCTCCGGAGTCTCCCTTTTCACTCTCATCCTTGACAGCCGGAGCCACCGCGGGTGATTTTTTCTTCGGCTTGCGACCAAATGCCGTCTCGGGAATCTCATCGGGCACTACCTTGATGGTGTCAGCCGGCTCTTCCACCGGACTGAATGCCTCGAGGGTGTCCGGCAGTTTCGGTGTCTTGCGCGTTCCCTTACGGCCATAAACGATGTCGGTTTTTTGCTCTTCAGCCGGGTTATCCTGCACAGTTTCAGGCTCTGGCTGGGGAGCGGGCTTTTTCGCTTTTTCTCTCACCGGTTTCGATACCGGCGTTTTTTCTTTCTCCGGCTCAGGAACAGCAGCGGCGACATCCGCCTTTTCTGCTTCAGGACGGGTCTCGGCTTTTGGCGTGCTTTTCGCCGATTTTTGCCGTGTCTGGCGCTGGGGCTTTGCTGCCGGAGTGCGCAGCTTGCGAACCGGCTGTTCTGTTGGTTGATCGGCAGCAGCATCGCTGGAGGAGCCGAGGTCTGCCGTTTTTTGCTCTGGCTTCAGTTCAGTCGTTTCAACAGGCTTGGTAGCTTTGTTGTCACCCGGAGCCACCGCCGGCGTTTTGCTCTCTGCACGGCGGGAGGATGCGCTGCGGCGACGTGATGGTTGCGCTGAGGAGCCAGAAGCCTGCTGTTTCGAAGTCCGTTCCGATTGTGCCTGCTGTGAGGCTGCTGAGCGGCTTTGCTGCCTGCTCTGGGGCTGGCGTGCCGGTTCAGCCTGTTGCTGCTGGCGGGGCCCGGTTCTCGAACTTCCAGCCTGTTCAGCGCGTGCCGCCCGGCTGTGCGATGTGGCGACTGAACTACGGCTCTGTCTCTGCTGCGTGCTGCCGGCTGAGGAAGACCGCGGCTGGCGGCTGCGCGAGCTGCTCTCGCTGCGTTGCTTGCTTTCCGGACGCGTACCGCGACCGCCCCTGCTGCCACGCTGCCCGGAACGCTGATCGGAACGCACGCGACGCCCGCCACGGTGTGGTGGCTCCAGCTCTTTCCAGCGCGTCAGCATGCGTGCCAGCGGCCGCACCAGCAGAACTGCGATGATCACAACACCGAACTCCGACCAATCGTGCCTGCCCGTGAAACCTGTTGAGAGCAGGGCAAACCAGACGATACTGATTGCTGCCAAAAAAATATCCTGCCACAGCTCCCGGCGAATAAAAACCCGCTCCTTGCCATACGTCGGCCGGATGATCAGTGCATCCTGAACCAGGGCGATAAGACAGAGCACAAAGACAGTGATGCTAAACTGCTGCAGAGCTACGGTAGAGATCTCCTCCGTCCCGAGAACGTTCCTGGCAAAAAAGAGCAGAAAGAACAGAACAAAAATGCGTGCAAAGGCAAAAATGACATAACCCGGCTTGCGCATGTAGCCAATCTGATAAAGCTCAAGCTGGCGCCACCACACATACACGATCATGCTGAAGCTGAGCACCAGAAAGGAGAGCTTGGTCGCGAAAATGTGCACATTGGAGGCGGAACCCGGATTGAGAAACTGAAACAGGGTGATGATGGCAAAACCGTAGAGGACATGAAAAAGCTGGTTGAGATGAGGCAGTTTATTTTCGAGTTTCAAATACATCTTTCTTTCCTTGAAAAAATAAAATGACGATTCACGCGGCTGCCGGAAGAGTCGAAGGGAACTTTCCACAGCGGCGCACTTCAGCCGCATCGGCAGGAGCAGAGAAGCGCGATACAGAATGCGCAGGTGCCATGTGCCCACCGGGCTGGAAATTTTTTATGATTTTTTTTGATCAGAAGACAGAAGCATACAAGAGGCTGGAGGCAGGTGAAGCGGTATATCGTTTACAGGCGTTCCCAGCACCTGTAAACACGCAGGCGGGTAAAAATCAGCTTATCAAAATATATCCTCTTGAATAAATCAGGAAAAGCTGTCGAGCGCGCTGTGCTCGTGGCTGCTGCACATCCGGGTCACATCTGTCTTCCCCGGGAAGAAATCTGCCCGAAGCCAGGCCATCTGCCGGCCGGGGCCTTCATCAGGCATTTCTTCTATTACGAGAACATTCCTGCTGGAAAACAGAGGGAAAGCATCGTGCTTGTTCCGGCCGAATTCCAAAGCCTGCAGAGCGCCGCTGATGATAAGAGGCAACCGGGCTGCCGGTACCGCTGTTCGGAAAAACCTGGCTTCCGGGAAAATGCTGCACCCTCACAGGAAAAACATCATGGCGTGCTGCCCGCTAAACCGCACCAACCAGGGATGAGAGTTTCTGACAGTTCCCGGCGAAATGAAATGGCATCGAGAAGGAAAAATGGAGAGGGACCTCTTTTCGCAACGCATTTGCTCGTATGCGTTCAACCGTGCTGCCATTTTCTGGCAGGCAGGGATTCGTGAGTTCAGCCCGATTTTATGCATGAATACATGCTTCGCATTGCAGATATTGGGATAACTGTAAAATTTTCTTCCGGGGAGAAAAATCTATCACCCGGTGATCATCATATCGTTAAACCACAAAATATCCAACTCTATGATTGCTTTAAGGTTAGAAAATTTTCGGGCAAGCCCTGGTTGATTCATAAATAGACGCTTTGCGTTTGAGGAATTGTCAGGATTGCTGAAAAATTTTTCGCCCGACAACTTATCCTGGTGTAATATTTTAGAAATACGTCGCGATTTTTCCTGCCAAACCAGGTACCGTACACTGCCATAGCCACGCGCGCCAACCCCAGCGGGCGGCCGCTGACCACTCTTGTTACATGACTATCTTCCGTATCAAAGAACAAAACAAGGATCGTTCTGCGCTGTGCTCTCCGGCACAGAATTACGAAAATTTCACAGATGTCCTTGTTTTTAC
>DRLW01000595.1 GCA_011375275.1 Bacteroidota bacterium | reverse complement strand
GTGATCAACATCGCTGAGCAGTCCCTGACCGGTTCGGCAACCAACATCATCGCCGGCCTTGGCGTCGGTATGCAGTCCACAGCACTGCCTATCCTGATCATCGCCGCAGCGATCATCATCTCTTTTCACTTTGGTGGCCTGTACGGAATCGCCATTGCAGCGGTCGGTATGCTTTCCAACACCGGCATCCAACTGGCAGTCGATGCCTACGGCCCGATTTCGGATAATGCCGGCGGTATTGCGGAAATGGCTGAGCTGCCAGCGGAAGTCCGCCAGCGGACAGATAAGCTCGACGCTGTGGGCAATACCACTGCTGCCATCGGCAAGGGGTTTGCCATTGGCTCGGCTGCACTCACGGCTCTGGCTCTCTTTGGTGCGTTTATGACCTCAGCCCACATCGAGAGCATCGATATCTCGAAAGCACCGGTGATGGCCGGCTTGTTTGTCGGCGCCATGCTGCCGTTTCTGTTCTCATCTCTGGCCATGCAGGCGGTGGGCCGTGCTGCTATGGCGATGATTTCTGAGGTGCGCCGCCAGTTCTCCACGATTGCGCCGCTGAAAGCAGCCCTGGAAGTCATGCAGAAAAATGACGGCAAAGAGTTCGATTCCTGGTCTGCTAAAGACAAAGAGACGTTTGAAGCGGCAGAAGGCAAAGCAGAGTATGGCAAATGTGTGGAAATATCGACCACGGCTGCGATTCGTGAGATGGTCCTGCCGGGCTTGCTGGCGGTGATCGTACCTGTTGTCGTCGGTTTTCTGGGCAATGCAGAAATGCTCGGCGGGCTGCTTGCAGGCGTTACGGCATCCGGCGTGCTGATGGCTATTTTTCAGTCCAATGCCGGCGGCGCGTGGGATAATGCCAAGAAGATGTTCGAAGAAGGTATCACCATCAACGGCAAAGAGTACCGCAAGGGCTCTGATCCGCACAAAGCCGCTGTTGTCGGCGATACGGTCGGCGATCCCTTCAAGGATACTTCCGGGCCTTCCCTGAATATCCTGATCAAGCTGATGAGTGTCGTTGCGCTGGTTCTGGCACCGCTGCTGTAAGCATAGCGCTGTCGTGCGAAAACAGTGTTCGTTGCGGGCGCGGGGCAAACAACCCCGCGCCCGCAACAGATATGAGGAAATGAGCTGGTTATCGCACGTTTATAAGCCCATCAGGGTGGCTGAGCCTGTTTAACATTATTTCAGTTTGAAATTAGTGCTTGTAAATAACTACCTGTTTGGTATATCTTTAAACGGAGGCAACGATTTTGCGACTTTACGAAACAACAATCGTGATTGATCCTCAACTGAAAAGTACAGAAATTGAGGATGTGATCAAAAAAGCGACGACTTTTATCACCGACCATGGCGGTGAAATCGTCGAGCAGAATGAGTGGGGCAAGAAACGTCTCGCTTATGAAATCAACCGCAAGCAGTACGGCTACTACGTTCTGATTCGCTTCAAAGCACCGGGTCAGGTCATCAAGCTGCTGGAGCGTGAGTATCGTCTGAGCGAACCGATCATGCGTTATCTGACCATCGTGGTCGATAAAAAGATGCTCAAATTTGAAGCTCTGAAGAAACGCCAGGAAGAGGCCAAAGCCGAGGAGGCGGAAGCCGCTGCCGAGGCAGCGGAGGCACGCCGCGCTGCTGCAGCTGCTGAGGAAGCTGAAGAAGCCGGGGCTGAAGAAAGCCCGGCAGAAGAGGCCGTTGTGGAAGAAAGTGCTGCGGAGGACAAGCCTGCAGAAGCAGATGAAGCACCGGCAACTGAGCAGGATACCGAGAAAAGTCCGGAAGCATAATCCTTTTTATCCCGCTTTGTTCATGGCTGTGCGCCCAGCGCAGAGCCTGCGGTGACGATGAAAAATTCACCTTCAGAAAGCCGGTACCGGCAAGGCTGGTTTTCATTTTTCCGCCCTTGCGGTGAGCGGTTTTTGAATTTTTTCTATTCGAAGAGTACTTGACAAGTTAGAGTGCCTGGAAGCAGGGCAGATATCGTGATATTTATGTGAGCGACAGGAGGCTAAAATGGCAGATTTGAAGATGCCGGATGTGAATATGGTGATGATCGCTGGCAATTTAACCAGTGACCCCTCGTTCCGCCGTACCACCAATGGTACCCCTGTTGCGAACTTCTACATTGCTTCCAATCGTCGTTTCAAGGATAATACCGGCCAGTGGCGTGAAAACGTCTGCTATGTCGGTATCGTCGCATGGTATAAGCTCGCTGAGAGCTGTTACGAAAACCTGCGCAAAGGAAGTGCCGTGCTCATCGATGGCGAGCTGCAGAGCAGAGCATGGAAAAATGAGGATGGAACGACGAAAAACGTGGTCGAGATTAAAGCGCGCCGGATCCAGTTTCTCAATAAACGGCAGGCAACCGATTCGGATGAGCTGCGGGATTTCCCCGCTGATGATGATCTGAGCTCGGATGCGCCGCAGGATACCGGCAGCAGCGCCGGCACATCGCCAGACGATGATGATGCGGGCGATGATTTCGACTTTGGCTATGATGAATTCAAATTATAAACATCCCACAGGAGTACGTTATGTTGAAAAAACGTCGTATCTGTCGTTTTTGTGAAGAGGGCATCCCTTACATAGATTACAAGGACGAAAAAGTCCTGTCTCGTTTCACCACGGAGCAGGGCAAAATCATTCCGCGGCGTACCAGCGGTAACTGCGCCCGCCATCAGCACATGCTGACCCGTGCGATCAAACGCGCCAGGCATCTGGCATTGATTCCTTTCGTTGCTGATATCTCCAGATAAGTCCGGTCGTTTCCGGGCCACAGGTAACGAAAAGGGTGACCTTGTAACGCATAACTCACAGGAAGCAACAGATGAAGATTATCTTGAAAAAAAAGTATGAAAACCTCGGTGACATCGGCGAAGTTGTCACTGTGAAAGGCGGTTTTGCGCGCAATTTTCTGATTCCGCAGGGTATCGCCATTCCGGCAACAAAGCAGAACATGCGTGTCATCGAGTTCGAAAAAGAGCGCCTGCTGGCTGCAGAAAAGCGCCTGATCCGCGAGGCGGAAGAGCTGAAGGCAAAGCTCGATACCATCTCGGTCACCGCAGAGGTGCAGGTCGGGGAGGAAGACAAAGTTTTTGGCTCGGTCACCAGCCAGAATATCGCGGACCTGGTGGCAGCGAAAGGTTTTGAACTCGATCGCCGCAAAATTCAGCTCGACGAGCCTATCAAGGCGTTGGGCGTTTACGAAGTGCCGGTCAAACTGCACTCCGAAGTCGAAGCCAAAATTAAAGTCTGGGTCGTCAAACAGTAGCTGCTGTTTGTCCCCGGTTCTGATTTTAAAGAAGGGTAAGAACTCTGTTCTTGCCCTTTTTGATTGCTGGTGTTCAGAGCCCGATAGATTCACAAATCTTACACGGGTCAGCCCGGTTGGCTACTGAACTCAGCGCGTATCTTTAACCGTATCCCGTCCTCTCAGCTTAGGGCTGAAGCCGGGTTGCACCACAAAGGGCACGAAGCGCACGAAGAATGCTGAAGAGTCGTAAAAATCAGGATCAGCAGTTCCCGGCATTTCTTCTTGTTTTTCCTGGCGTCCCTGGTGATTTTGCGGTTCGAGAACAATGCACAGATGAGCTTCAAACCCAGGAGCCTGAAGCGTGAGGTCACAATCAACCTGCCAGCTTTATTAACCAAACGAGCCCATGCAGCTTCCTCTCTTAGATAATTACAAAGTGAAACTCGTCTCGGTACTGGTTGCGATGCTGTTCTGGTTTGTCGTCGTGACTGAGAATGAGTACGACGACATCATCACCGTGGCGATCAGGCCGGTCAATATCCCGGAAGACCGCATTGTGGTCAACGATCTGCCGGCGACGGCAAGGGTAAAGTTCAAAGGCAACGGCAAAACCCTTCTCGGCCTGCGATATTTTGGCGATGCAGCCGTCGAACTGGACCTCAGCCATACGGACGATCAAGCCCTTATCCCTCTGACGCCGGATATGGTGAGCGTCAGCCGTGCCAGTCAGGAGCTGCAGGCGCTGGCGATCATCGAGCCGGATCAGGTCGAGGTCAAGCTGGCGAGGCTGAAGCAGAAAAGGGTGAAGATCATCCCGCAGATCGAAATCGAAGCTGACGCAGGTTTTGCCCTGATCGGCGGTATCCGCCTGCTGCCGGATTCGCTGACGATCAAAGGGCCGGTGCCGCATGTGCGTTCCATCACGGAAATCAAAACGGAAAAACGCCATTTTGAGCGTGTGCGCACCGCCTTCCGCGGCCATGTTCCTCTGGTTCCTTTTGCAGACAGTCTCAGAATTCAGCTCCCCCTGCACGAGGTCACCTTTGAAGCTGATGTGCAGAAGCTGCTGGAATATGAAATTCAGGAAGTGCCGGTTCATGTCATCAATGTGCCTGCCAATCTCGAGATCACGGCGCTGCCCTCGGTTGCAACGGTGACGGTTGTCGGGGGAGAGAAACAACTGCTCGAGCTCGATCTCAAGCCGGAGGATATTTTTCTCTACATCGACTATGATTACAGCCGCGAGCATAAAAACGAAGATCACAAGATTTTCTTCAAGCCGATCGACGGCATCGAAATCCGCAAAATTTATCCTTCAACCTACATTCTCGAAATTCGCAGAAAATAACCGTGAAAATACTGGCGCTGGAAACTTCGTGTGATGAAACAGCAGCCGCTGTGCTCGACGGTACGCGGCTGCGGGCAAACGTCATCGCTTCGCAGGATATTCACATCGTGTATGGCGGCGTCGTGCCTGAGCTGGCGTCGCGGGCGCACATGCAGAAGGTCAGTCAGGTGGTACGGCGTGCCCTGGACGAAGCCGGGACTCCGCTGTCTGAAGTCGATGCTTTTGCCGTGACCTGCGGGCCGGGACTTGCCGGCTCGTTGCTCGTCGGATTGTCATTTGCAAAAGGGCTGGCTTTATCGCAGGGGAAACCTCTTATCGGCATCAACCACCTCGAAGGCCATCTCTTTTCCGCCACTCTGGAACACCCGAACCTCGAACCGCCGTTCCTGGCGCTCATCGTCTCAGGCGGACATACGTTGCTGGTGCTGGTGCATGATGTCGCCCGTTACGAGATTCTCGGCCAGACAATCGATGATGCCGCCGGCGAAGCGTTCGACAAAGTCGCGAAGATTCTTGGCCTGCCCTATCCCGGCGGCCCATCGGTGCAAAAAGCCGCCGAGCAGGGGGACCCGCTGGCTGAGTCGTTTCCGGTGGCAAAAATCAAAGGCCGCCCCTATGATTTCAGCTTCTCCGGCCTGAAAACAGCCGTGCTTTACCGCTGGCGCGCGCTGGCAGAAACAGGGCAGGAGCAGGCCCTGGCGGATATCGCGGCCTCTTTTCAGCACGCGGTCATCCAGGCGCTTGTGCCCAAAATTTCCCGCGCTGTGAAGAAGCACAGCCTCGGATCGGTCGTGATCGCCGGCGGGGTTGCCCGCAACAGTGCCCTGCGCGCAGCCGTCCTTGAGGCCGGGCAGCGAGACGGTTTCGAAGCCTATATTCCTGCCGGTGAATTTTGCACGGACAACGCAGCCATGATCGCACAGGTTGCCGCCCTTCGCCTGGCCCGGGGGGAACAATCCGATTTCAGCCTGGTAGCACGGCCACAGATGGACCTTGCCGGAGAGAGAGCGCGGAAATGACTTTTGATATTTCGTTCTCCTCGAGTCTGTGGTTCTGGCTGCTCGCCCTCATCGTCATCGTGATATTCAGCCGGTGGATTTACGCCCTCACCATACCGCCGGTCAGCTCCGCATTGCGAAGATTTCTGCTCGCCCTGCGCATCTTCACGCTTGCCGCCATCCTTTTGCTTTTTTTCGAGCCGGAACTCACTTTGATCAGAACCTACAGCGAAAAGCCGATCGTTGCTGTGCTGGTCGATCATTCCTCCAGCATGCAGTTGCGTGATGGCCAGGAAACGCGCGCACAACAGGTGATACGAGTCCTGCAGCAACCGTGGCGCGATGAGCTGGCCCGGCATGCTGAAGTGCGCCTGGCTGCCTTTGCGGATTCACTGCGATTCCTCCCCGAACATTTCAGCCTCGATTCGCTGCAGTTCGACCGTGACGGAACAGATATCACCTCAGCCCTGACCGCGACGCATGAGGCTGTGCGTGAAGGCAATTTTTCCGCTGTTCTGCTGCTCAGCGATGGCGCGCATAATCTCGGTGATGATCCCTCCGCCCGGCTTGCTGACTATCCGGTGCCGGTTTTTGCCGTGCCCTTTGGCAAACACGATCCACCGCAGGATATCTGGATCGACGACGTGATTCTCAACGACGTTGCCTTTGCCGGCACGCAAGTTCCCGCGGAGGTAATCGTGCGCAGCACAGGTTTTGCCGGTAAACGCGTCGAGCTCAGCATCTCGACCGGCGGGGAAACCGTCCGCCGCCGTCTCGTCCTGCCCTCGGACCTCACCGAGTCGCGGCAGGTCGTGCATTTTACCCCGAAAGACCCGGGCCTGCAGAAGATCACCGTTGCCCTGAGCGAACTGCCGGGGGAAGTGACCGGGAAAAATAATCGCAGAGTGCTCTATCAGAAAATTCTCAAGAGCAAACTCAAGGTCGTGGTGGTCGCTGGTGCGCCTTCGGCGGATGTCGGCTTTCTGCTGCAGGCACTCAGGCAGGATGATAAGATCGCTGTCGAGGCCTTTCAGGCGCTCGCTCCCGGTGTACTGAAGCCGGCACGCTTGCCCGAGGGAGGGCGTTTACAGGAAGTGGATTGTATCATCGCCGTCAATCCGGTTTCTGCAGCGCGCCCGGAAGCGAAGGTGCTGAACTGGCTGCACGAAGCTGTTGTTCAGCAGGAAAAACCGGTGCTGATCATCACCGGCCCGGTTGCAGGCGGGCAGCAGGGTCTGGAATGGATGAAAAAACTGGCTGAAGTGCTGTCCCTGCGCCCTTCGTCCCGGGAGCAGATGATCAGCGTGATGCCAACCGCACAGGGGCTGCTGCACCCCGTGCTGCAGAGTGAGGGGGAGGCAACACCCGCGCAGTGGGCTGATTTGCCGCCCGTGTTCAGTACATTTCGCGAGGTCGTTCCTGCGCCTC
>DRLW01000594.1 GCA_011375275.1 Bacteroidota bacterium | reverse complement strand
CTCCTACAGGATGATCGCCTCCCTGTTGTATGAACTCGATGAAAATAACGTCCGCCTCGAGCCCGAGGATTTAATCCACTATTTCCCGGATCAGGAAGCCGGCGAATTCGTCAGCAAGGTGGTGCTGCATGAACCGCGCTTCGAAGGCATCGCGCAGGATGATTATCGCCGTGCAGCGGACTGCCTGGCCAAGCTGCAGCGGTTGATGCTGGAGACGCGCATCGATGAGTTGCGCGAGCAGATCCGCGACCGGGAAAAATCCGGTGGTGACAGCAGTGAATTGGCAACAGAGCTGTATGAGCTGACCATGCAGCGCAAACAGATCAAAGCCGAAAATTTTATCGTCGAATGAAACGTCAGAACGACATTCCCCCGGAGTTTGACAAGCCGGTGCGGGTCACCGACGTCCTCGATCTGCACGGTTTTTTCCCGGAACAGATTGAGGAAGTCGTTGAAGCTTTTCTCACTGCAGCGCAGGAAGCCGGTTACGCAGAAGTGCGCATCATTCACGGCAAAGGCCGGAGCCGTTTGAAATGGCATGTGCTGCGCGTACTGGAGCAGCACCCGGCTGCGGAAAGCTGGGGCGATGCGCCGCCTGAACGAGGCGGCTGGGGCAGCACCATCGTCCGGGTGCGCACGGCCGAATGAGCCTTACAGCGGTTTTTGAAAAGTCAGACAATAGTGATGGAAGGTATTGCTGACCCAGGCATAGCGATAGCCGAAGGGAGCCAGCCGCTGGTCATCCTGACACCAGAACTGCTCACCGCAAAAGATCAGGAAGTTCTGCAGCCGGTCAGCGATATCCCAGCTCAGGGGATAAATCTCGCCTTTTTTCTTCACGTTTTTCACGATGATCGTCATGTAGCGTCCGGGGCGCAGTCTCTCGGCTGTCAGGCGATAGACATCTTCCAGCAAATCGAGAAAACGATCATATTCCGCAATATTCCCCAAATCGTGAGGGTCATCGCTGTACCAGCGTTGCAGGCCTGCTGCTTTGCGTTTGGCCTGAGTCTCAGCGCCGCGCATGCGCAGCATGTCCCAGTAAGGCGGGCTGGTGATGCAATAGTCGAGCTGGGGGGGCAGATCAGCATAACTGCGTGCATCGCGGGCATCGCCCTGCACCAGCACGATGCGTTTGCTGTCTGCATACCGCGTACGGGCGATATCGACAAACTCGGGATTGAGCTCGATGCCGCAGGCACGGCGGTTGACTTCCAGGGCGGCGACCAGGCTTGATCCGGTTCCGGCCATGGGGTCAAAAACCCATTCATCGGCTTCGGTGAAGGTTTCGATGAATTTCTGCACCAGGTCTTCGGGAAATTTTGCCGGATGGAGCAGAACCTGTTTCGAGCGTGGTGGCGGCTTGTGGATGAACCAGCCATCGCGAAATGCACCTGTGCCGGCCTGCAGAGGGACGGCTTCTTTTTTAGCCACATCCGGCCTGGGTTTGCCTCCGTTGTCCGGCACGAAATCGTTGCGGAACTGGAGAAAATAGATTATGTTATTCGCCGGCTGCCAGGTCGGTGTCTGCTCCTGCTCCTGCGCATCGGTGTCCACCAGCGAGGCGCATCCTATTTTTTCATCTTTCTGATTAAAATATTTTCTCAGCAGCCGTGCCAGTGCCCAGGCTACGGATTCGCTTCGGCCATTTTTGTGCCAGTTGCGGCAGGCGACGGTGAGGTAGGCAGGCGCCTGCAGGCGATTTCCCAGAGCAGCGAAAAGCTTTTCCAGCTCAGATGCCCTTGCCTCCAGCTCCTCCAGCGAGGAAAGGTCGCGCAGGTCGATGAAGGCATAGTCGAGGGGCGAAGAGCCTGCCAGCGCATCGACGAACTGCCTCTTGCCGGCTGCTCGGGCTGAGACCTGCGTTTGCAGCGTAACCGGGTAAAGCGCGATACGGCCGCAGTGCCCGTCCGGGTATTCGCTTTTGGTGAAAAAGCGGATAAAATCATCCAGTGGCAGGGTGTTGTCACTCAGAAACCAGCTCTTCTGGAATTGCAGCCACGTCCGGCTGTCGAGATCATTCATGCGATTCTTTGGATCAACTGCAGGCATCTGCTATCCTTTTGATTGTTAACGAGTTGTCTCCGAAATATTCCGGTTATCCAGTTCACTCAGCAACCGGGCCTGATGCAGATGTCGTCTCGTCACACCGCTCCTGCGGTGTGACTCACATCCTGACGCTCCAGCGTCACTGCCACCCAACCGGTCGTCTGAGACTGTTTCACTCAGCAACCGGGCCTGGCCGGGATACCACCATGTGGCATTCCGGCCGGGCGCAGCGCCGTGCCGGAATCTCATCTTTTCAGGCTTCTGCCCGAGTCTGGGAGATTCCGGTCTTCCCCTGCGGGGAAACCGGAATGACGGTTCTGATACCGGCAGATGCTGTGCTCAGGATCTGACGCACATTCCGACGCTCCAGCGTCACTGCCACCCAACCGGTCGTCTGAGACTGTTTCATTCAGCAACCGGGCCTGGCCCGGATACCACCATGTGTCATTCCGGCCAGGTGCAGCGCCGTACCGGAATCTCATCTTTTCTGGCATGTGCCCGAGTCTGGGAGATCCCGGTCTTCCCCTGCGGGGCAACCGGAATGACGGTTCTGATACCGGCACATGCTGTGCTCAGGATCTGTTTTCTGAACAAATCGGTTTCGGTGAAAATTTTCGCTGTACGAAACTTTGAAGTTAAGACAGGATTGGCATAAATCAAACGAAATCCTTCCGGGGGCGATGATGAAATACAGGGATATCATCTGCAGCGCTGTTCTGCCGGATGATTTTCTGCACGGTCTGGAGAAGGCTTCGGCCTCACTCAGCTCACTGGCTGCGGCAGAGGGGATGTCGATCGAGGCGCAGCTCGCAGCATTGCGCCAGCACCTGCTCGAGCACTGTGCGCGGACAGCGGTCGTGCGTTTTTTGCGCCGGCACGGCGTGCGCCATGCAGAGACCGGCGCGGGTCTGGTTATCGTCTCTACACCGTGTGAAATCATCGTCCGGTATCTCGGTGAGGACGCCATCCGGCCAGAGCAGTTTTCACGGTTGCAGGCTGTTTTGAGTGCAGATGTGCCGTCTTCCGCAACCCTGCGTTGCATTTTTGTCTTCGTGTCCGGAACGTTTTCTGTCTTGTTGCGACGGAAACTGCCTGATTTGCTCTCCAGCGGAGCGCACATTTCCAGCGATGAGGTGCGGGTGGCAGCCGATTCCCTGCGGGTTTTTCTCACCGCCACAGCGTTGTTGCCTGAAGAGCTGCCACTGTTCAGAGAGGGCAGATGCCCCATCGGAGAGCTGGCCGCATTCCGCGATGTCGTGCACTGGGGCGGGGTTTGATGCTTGTGGCGATGAAAATTTGACAACGCTGCCGGCATGCCGGCGTCTAAACTGAATCCGAATTGAACAATTTGTCCCGTTTCATTCCTAAATCACAGCCTTGCGTAGTGGAAACGGGACTGTTCATTTCTTTCACTGATCAAAAATAATGAGGAGAAAAAACGATGATAACTGCAGAGTGTCCTGTGTGTGATGCTGAAGTCAAACTCGCAGACGATGTTGTCGAAGGTGAGCTGCTGGAATGCGCCGAATGCGGCAGCGAACTGGAAGTGATCAGCCTCGACCCGCCGAAGTTAGATGAAGCACCACAGGAAGAGGAAGACTGGGGGCAATGACCTCCTGTTTTGACGAGCCACTCTTGTTGACCGCCGGAGTGGCTCGTCTTTTTCATCTGTTTCCGGCGTTTCGTGGGAACAAAACGATGAAAACTCACTGGCAGCTGAGTTCGAACATCGTCCGTGTGTTTTTTTGAACCGCAAAGACGCCAGGGACGCGAAGACAGACAAGGTGAAAAGAAAGGAATTGTTAGCACTGATTTTTACGACTCAGCAATGTTTTTCGCGCTCTTCACGCCTTTGCGGTAATACCCGGCTACGTCCAAAGCTGAGAGAGCAGGATAAGCAGAAGCGATAAAAATTATGTCGCCTCACAGCTATCCCCGCTGAAGCATGCTGAATAACGAAAAGTATCGTACCGCGCGACATGAATGTCGCGATACACCTGGGCGACAATGCAACCCACACGATTTGAGGACCCCCAAAAAATTCATTCCGAATAGTCCCTGCGCAGAGCACCGGGTTGTGAATCAAACGATCGAGGCAAGAGTTACAAGCGATGAGTACGAAAAAGAATCAGAGTCCGTCCCGGAACGTGTTTTCTCCCAGGCTCGCCGCCTTGCTGGTTCTTGTGGCAGGCATATCGGCCGTGTACGTGATGTCCCGGCAGGGATGGTTTGACGACAGCCCGGCCCGGCGCAGGGAGTTTCCACCTTTTCTGGTTGCAGAGCCGAAGATCACGTTCGCTGACTTCTCCGGCTCAGAAACCTGCCGCGAATGCCATGAAGAGATTTACCGGAAATGGGCGGCTTCCACCCATGGCCGTGCCGGTGGTGAGCCGGGAACGATGGCGCTGCTCGGCCGGTTCGATGGCAGACCGCGGCGTTTTCGCGACGGGGTTGTGATTCCTGAGATAGATAAAAAAGGCACTCCGCAGTTTCGCGTTCGGCAGGATGGATTTGCGCAACGCGTCTTTCCAGTCGATGCCATGGTCGGCGGTGGTCACATGTTCGGTGGCGGTACGCAGACCTACTTCTCCCGCTTCCCGGACGGCACCCTGCGCTTCCTGCCCTTTGATTTTATCCGCGATGAAAAAGTCTGGTTCGGTGAGACCAAAGACCGCGGCTGGATTCCCATCGACGAAAATTTGAGCATGACCGAACTCAGCGAATGGCCACCCTCACGCGTGCTGGGCACGACGCCGGATTTTCTCAACTGCCAGGAATGTCACGGCAGCCAAATCCAGATTCGCTTTGACCCGGCGCGCAAAAAATATGACTCCCGGTATAAAACCCTGCGCATCAACTGCGAATCCTGCCACGGCCCGGCCAAAAAGCACGTTGAGCAGATGCGCTCGCAACCGGGGCAGTCTGCTGATATCGGCCTGCAGCCTCTGGAGGTGTTCGATAAAGACGCCTCCCTCGATGTCTGTTTTCGCTGTCACGCCCTCAAGGACGCCCTGCAGCCCGGCTATCTGCCCGGCCGCGGCCTGAAGGAGTATTACGCTCTGAAATTCCCCATGCTCGGCGCCAACCCCTGGCATCCGGATGGCCGCATCAAAGCATTCGGATATCAGCAGAATCACCTTTTCAGCGATTGTTATATCAACGGTTCGATGACCTGCGTTGACTGCCACGATCCGCACGCGCAGGACTACCGCGATATCAGCGGCAATCGTCTGCAGGGTAAGTTCGATGACGGCCAGTGTCTCGATTGCCACGTTTCCAAGGCTGAAAATCCGCAACAGCATACCCTGCACAAGCCCGGCTCTGCGGGCAGCGAGTGCACCGCATGCCACATGCCTTTTCTGCAGCACAAAGCCATGGGTGAGAAACTGCGCTTCGCCCGTTCGGATCACACCATTTCCATCCCCCGGCCGGCTTTGGATGCCCGGTTTGGACTCAAGGGAGCCTGCCGGCAGTGCCATGAGGACCGCTCTCCCGAGGAGTTGCAGCAGCAGGTCGAAGAGGGCTGGGGGCCGCTGAAACCTCTGAAGCCGGAAACGCAAGCCCTGCTGCAGGCGGTGGAGGCCGGCAGCGATCCCGCGGTTCTGCTCGACGCTCTCGATCCGCACTCGAAGTTTACCGCCGGCCAGGCCGCGCTCCTGGCTCGTCTCGTGAGTATGCTGCATCCGGCACGGTCTGCCGATGAGCGTGTGGTGCCGGCGCTGCGTGCCTTCCTCGGGCACGATGATCTGGATATCCGGGCCATGGCTTTGGCCGGGTTACACATTCTCTCCGATGAGGATGTGGCCCTGCACAACCTGCTCATCGAAACTCTCGGCAAGGCAGGAGAGAAGCAGGCGGCTCTGCGCAAACGGTGGGCGCTGGTGTTGGGATTTCGTGCTGAGCAGGTGCAGCAAAAGGGTGAGCTCGGCGTGGCAGCCGGACTGCTGCTCAAGGCTTTGCAGGTGTGGCCGGAGCATGCGGCGAGTTTGCAGAATCTGGCCAAAATTTATGAGCAGGGAGGGGACCTCAACTCAGCCCTGCGGCTGTATCAGCGTGTGCTGGCTCGTAACGAGCACGATGCCGGAGTTTGGGTAAATCTCGGTGTGGTGTACAGAAAGCTGGGGCAGGAGGCAGAGGCGGAGCAGGCCTGGCAGCGGGCCGTGGATATCAATCCCCACAATAAGCTGGCGCTTTTCAACCTCGGCAATGTTGCCTGGCGGCGCAAGGACTATCGTGCGGCAGCAGACTACTACCAGCGCGCTGTACAGGAAGACCCTGCTCTGGCCGCAGGCCAGTTTGCCCTGGCCCGGGCTTACTTGATGCTGAAGGAGTATCGCAAGGCCCGGGATGCCGTACGGGCGAGCTTGCGCTATGATCCCGGCCATGAAAACGCCCGCCGGATGCTCGCGGATCTCGAGCGCGTACTGCGCTGATAAATCCCCCGCACAATCATTCCAGGGGCGGCGCAGAACTCCCGTCGATCAGCAGGCGGAGAAGGCGCGAAGCCGATGATTTGCCTTTTTCGCCCACCTCCAGCTCCGGCCCGACGCAACCGGGGCACCCCGATTCGCAGATGCAGCGTGCCAGCAGATCGCGTGCTGCAAGCAGGATGTCATCCAGGGCATGATACATCTTTTCCGACAGCCCCACACCGCCGGGATATTTCTCGTACAGGTAGATGGTCGCATTTTCGGAAAAGGGGCTGCGCACCATCGGCAGGGCGATGATATCTCCGGGGTCGGTCATGATATAGACGGGGACGACCTGGTTGAGAATATTGGCCAGAGCCTTCAGACCGTCGCCGAGCTCCTGCTGCTCCATCTCCAGCTTTTCCTGCGTTCCCGGCGAAAATTCCAGCCAGAACGCACTGGTCTGCAGGTCGATCTCCGGCAGCTCGATCGGCCCCCAGCCGATGTTTTCGTGGGTGCGGAAGCGAATTTTTTTGTACATCGTCGGTACAGTGGTCACACTCACCTCGCCAAAGGCCTTGCTGCCTTCACGAATTTCAGACTCAGCAAAAACATCGAGAACTTTCAGCGATGATTTCACCTGCGCATCGGTGTAATAGTCCGACTCAACCTGGTGCACGTAGGCCTTTTTGCGCTCACGGTCGAAACGATCGACGTGATAGGTCTCGGTGCCGTGCAGGTAAATGGCATCCTCGTGCACATACAGCGGTGCCATGATAAAATCTATCTCTCCGAGCACCCGCTCTTCGCGTGTGCGGTCGATGATGACGACATTTTCAGTGCTGGCGCTGCGCAGGGAAACGGCCTCGGCCGGATAGGTTTCTGCCATCCAGTGCCATTTGCCGTCGGCGTGGTGCAGGACGCCTTTTTCCTGCAGATAGTCGAGAATATCCGCTGTGGCATCGACCGTGCCCGCGCCCCGGCCGTATTTTTCGCCATCGGTAAAAGGCAGCTCAAAAGCGGCGCATTTGATGTGGCTCATCATGATCAGCAGGTTGTTCGCATCGATGATGCCGGTTTCCGGAGATTTGCCGAAGAAAAAATCAGGCTGCTGGATGATGTACTGATCCAGGGGCAGGGAGGAGGCGACGAGCACGACGACCGAGGTTTCAATCGACCGGCCTGCGCGTCCCGCCTGCTGCCAGGTGCTGGCCACGGTTCCGGGATAGCCACTCATGACACAGGCCTGCAAGCGGCCGATATCGATACCCAACTCCAGCGCATTGGTGCTGACCACGCCGAGAATCTCCCCGTTGCGCAGCCCCTTCTCGATTTCGCGCCGTTCCCCGGGCAGATAGCCACCGCGGTAGCCTTTGACTCTCCCTTGCAGTTTCGGATTCCTGCGCGTGGCCTCCTGCAGATATTTGGTCAGTATTTCGACCCGATTGCGCGAACGGGCGAATACGATGGTCTGCACGCCGGCGGAAAGAAACCGCCGCGCGATCTTTTCACTCTCTTTGACCGAGCTGGCGCGGATGCCGAGCTCCTTGTTGACGACAGGAGGGTTGTAGAGAATAAAGTGCTTTTCCCCCCGCGGCGCACCGTTATCATCGATCAGGCGAACCGGCGCCTCGATGATTTTCTCCGTCAACTCCGCCGGGTTGGCTATGGTCGCACTGCTGCAGATAAACTGCGGGCTGCTGCCGTAAAACGCACAGATCCGCTGCAGGCGGCGCACGACATTGGCGAGATGGCTGCCGAACACCCCGCGATAATGATGTACCTCGTCGATGATGATGTAGTGCAGGTTTTCAAATAGTTTGATCCACAAGGTGTGGTGCGGCAGAATGCCCTGGTGCAACATGTCCGGATTGGTGACGACGATGTGGCCGGCAGAACGGATCGCCTTGCGGGCACTCTGCGGGGTGTCGCCGTCAAAGGTGTACACTTTGATGGGACTGCCTGTGGCGGATGAAAGCTCATGCACCTCGTGCATCTGATCCTGCGACAACGCCTTTGTCGGGAAGAGATATAACGCCCGTGCTTCGGGGTTGCTCAGGATCGTGTTCAGTACCGGGATATTATAGCACAGCGTCTTCCCGGAGGCTGTCGGGGTAACGGTGACAACGTTCTCGCCGCGAAAAACCGCCTCCACAGCCTGCGACTGGTGGGTGTACAGCCGGGAAATACCGCGTTGCTGCAATGCCCGGCGCAGAACCGGCGAGATACGCTCCGGCCAGGGCCCATAGCGCGCCGGCTGTGCCGGCTGGTGCTTCCAGGCGGTGATGTTGCGCATGAACGCGCTGTCGTTGCGCAGGTTTTCGAGAATTTGGGGCAGGTTCATGGATCGGTCTCTTTGCGGTCTATGCTGCCCGGAGATTTCAGCATGACCTGATTTGTTCACAGATCAGTGTTTGCATCCGGGAAATCGCGATTGAAAGATGAAATATAGAGACTGACAGTGTTTCCCGCAAGACGTATCTCCCGAGACTCCGGCTGACGCCAGCGCATGCGCTGGGTCATCACAGCCTGCGCACGCCCGTGTGGCGCACTATCTTTGTACGCATCCCGGAAAATCAAACAGGGGAAATTGACACAATCCAGAGCGTTGCTCGAAGGGAAAGTTCACATATAAAGGGAAGCACGACATTGCGTAGCGCCAGCCAAAGGGCAACGTCAAAAAAAGCACAAAACCGTATTTTTTTACTTGCAATATCACAGTCATTTAATTATGATGACAAAAATTCGCTGCGTTCCTATTCTTCCACTATTCCTTCCCGACGACCGAACCCTCCGCAGCGAATCAATCCGATACTCGATCTTGGACTTTCATAAGGGGTAAGATAAGCATCTCCGCAGTACCTGTTACATCAGAATAATGAACT
>DRLW01000593.1 GCA_011375275.1 Bacteroidota bacterium | reverse complement strand
GATCCCGCAGTATGCGCGCAGAACGCAGAAGAAAAAGCGGGATGACAAGGGGGTCCCGGGGAAGAAAGACGAACCGTTTTATTCGCCGTAACTTATCTCAACCTGATAACCTGAAAATTCATAAATCTGGCGGCTGGTGGCCGGGATAAGATGCTGCTCGCCTCCGGGTGATGGAGATTTTCCCGGGAAAAGACGTTTCAGCCATCATGGCTATCCCTGACGCTGTGCCATGTTTACGAACAGTTCGGGTTAAAAACCGGTGTTGTCGTGGCCGGTTTATCGCTTGACACTTCGAAAATAATATGTTACCCTTAGTGTTGCTGTGAAAATAGAACCCTAAGAATACGCATAATAACTGCGAATGGCAAGGAAATTAACCGGCTTTATCGAAGAAGTGGTGAATCACGCACAGATAGTTTGGTAAATAAGCTCATGACCAGCTCCGTTTCAGCGCGGCCGGGAGGGGATTGTTCGCTCCCGGGTGCAAGCCGTAGCTGTACCAATCGTGTGTGCCTACCGCCCTCCATTTGCAAAATTATCCCTGAGAGATCACGCTGCACATGAAATTCGAAATCCACGCTGTTGGAAAAATCAAGAAAAGCTACTGGCGCGATGCTGCTGATGACTATCTCCGGCGCATCCGTCGCTATGCCGGCGCGCAGGTACGGGAAATCCGCGACTGCCCGCCGCATAACAAAACCGCTGCACAGATTCGGGAAGATGAAAGCAGGCGCCTGCTGGACGGTGTGCCGAACAGTGCGTTGCTCATCGCTCTGGACAGCACGGGACAGCAGATGAGCTCGGCGGACTTTGCAGAGTTTTTCGAGAAAAAAGCCTTGAACTGTGCCGGCCATTTCTGCTTCTGTATAGGAGGGTCGGAAGGGCTGACACGTGAGTTCACCTCCCGGGCAGATGTCGTGTTGTCTCTTTCGAAAATGACCTTGCCGCACGAGCTGGCGCGGGTGGTGTTGCTCGAACAACTATACCGTTCCCTGTCGATTCTCAATAATGCCAAATATCACAAGTGAGGTGCCTATGTCCAGTCCGGTTTTCACCATGTCCGAAGTCCTGCGCGCCCGCGCACGAATCGCGCCCTATCTGCCGGCCACGCCGGCTTTTTATTTCCCGGCTCTCGATGCGCTTTTCGGCTGCCGGGTCTGGCTGAAATTTGAAAATCATCAACCGACAGGCGCGTTTAAGGTGCGCGGCGGGGTGAACCTGTGCGCCGTTCTGCGTGAGGAAGAGGGCCGGGATGTCAGCCTGCTGGCTGCTTCCACTGGCAACCACGGGCAGTCTGTGGCCTATGGCGCGCGTCTGTTCGGTATGCGCGCCCGGATCGTGGTGCCGGAACAGGCAAACCCGGACAAAGTCGCTGCCATGCGTGCGCTCGGGGCAGAGGTGGTATTTGCCGGCAGCAATTACGAAGAATGCAAGAGCCATGCGGAAACGATGGCACAGGAGTCCGGCGTTCGCTACATCAGTGCGGGGAACGAGCCGCTGCTGATCCCCGGCGTGGCGACGTATGCGCTGGAGCTGATGGAGCGCGCGCCAGAGCTGGATGCTGTTTTTGTGCCGATCGGCGGCGGCAGCGGGGCGAGCGGTTGCTGTCTGGCGGGCCATGCGATCAATCCGGCTCTGAAAGTTATCGGCGTCCAGTCCAGCCACGCGCCGGCCGTGTACCAGTCGTGGAAAAGCGGGCAGCCGCAAACGACCAGCAGTGCTGATACGTTTGCCGAAGGCCTGGCGACCCTGTCAGCCTTCGAGCTGACCCTCGATTTTCTGCGCGCACAGCTCGAAGATTTTATCCTCGTGGATGATCAGCAGTTGCGGTCGGCTATCCGGCTGTTGTATCACCACACGCATAACGTTGCGGAGGGCGCAGGAGCAGCGGCGCTGGCTGCGGCATGGGCAAACCGGGAAAAATTTCAGGGCAAGAGTATCGGGGTGATCATAAGCGGCGGCAATTTGCCTGCCGGCATGCTCGCGGAAATCCTGCGCGAAAACGAGGCCTAACTCGGTCGGTAGGGAAATGAAAAAGGCGGGGAATACCCGCCTGAGCTAAGAAAAGGGTGCCTGTTTTACCCTGAAATGTTCATGAATGTGCGTTAGCTGAGTCGCTTTCCTGCAGGGATTGTGGATAGTTCACATTACAGGTAGTTTTGTACCAGAACGCGCTTGCTGTCCTGAAACAGCACTTCGATCTGCGTGTCGGAGAGCACTTTGGTGATGACGCCGACGCCGAAAGTCTGGTGCTTGATACCGCGTGCTGCCGAAAAATCCTCGGTCATGCTGTACTCTTTCAATTCATCATCTTCGATCTCTGCCGAGAGAGCATTCCAGTCCAGCTTGCGCGAACGTGTTGCACGTTTTGGTTTGGCTGCGGTGGTCGCCTTTTTCTTGGCTGCTGCGGTTTTTTCTTTCGCCGGACGATAAACGTGCGTGGAGTTGCACCCCTTGCACATGACCTTCTTGATGACATCCTCTGTCATGGCTGTGATGACGTGGTACATCTCAGATTTACATTTTCCACATGTTGTAAAAATCTCGTCCCCGATTGCGTAGGTCTTTTCTTTTTCTTGGACTGCCATTGCGGTTCGTGCCTTTCCAAAAGTGTTCTTTCCCGGAATCGTCGTGCGCACTAGGTGGCAGCTCCGGGGGGCTATAAAACAGGTGACAAAGCTGGTTCTCAATTAAGTAACAGCCAGCGTAGAAAATTGCGCAATTTTTAAATATAAGCAATTCCCTGACAGAATGCCAGTCTCTTTTGATATTATTGCGCAATTAAAATCTTCATTGCGGCTGCTGCTTCCTGAAAACAACCTTGCGAAGGTTCAAAACCTTCGCAAGGTTCTATCCTCAGATTGTATGGGTTTAAAAAATGATATTTGTCCTCGGAACAATTTTGGGATTGTTGACTCCTAGGGGCGACCCGCCGGTCGCCCCTACTCCGTTGCATCCGGTAATTTCTCCCGCCCGCTATCCCTTTGAGCACCAAGAAAGTGTTTCGCTATTTGTAAAAAAATACTATCTTCCCTACCTTACAATCCGGGTATTCAGTACCCTCAGCAGTCTTAATACAACGAGTACACCCTGCCATTGAAATCGAGATTGAAGATCACACCGATATGGAGAAAACCATGGTGAAAAATACGATACTTTTGCTGCTTTTCGCGACCTTGTTTGCTTGCGGGAAAAAGGATGAATCGAAAACACAGGCCGTTGCTCAGAAGCAGCAGGCAGACCAGCAGACCGCCGAAGAAGTCGAGGTACTGCCGAATGGCGAGCCGGCTCATATCACGGTGCAGCACATTCTCATCGCATTTAAGGGCGCGCCGAGAATCCGGGGCGTTGAGCGCAGCAAAGAGCAGGCACAGCAGCTTGCGTATGAAGTGATGATGGAAGCCAGGCAGGGCGCGGATTTTACCGAGCTGATGCGCAAATATTCCAGCGACACCGGCCCGGGAATTTACAGCCTGGCCAACGACGGTGTGGATAAATATAACGGCGAGTTCAGCCGCAGGGACATGGTACCCGCTTTTGGTGATACCGGTTTTTCCCTCGAGGTCGGGGAAATTAAAGTTGCGGCGTATGACCCGATGAAAAGCCCGTTTGGCTGGCATATCATCAAGCGCCTGAAGTAGTTTGCCCATGAACCATGCGATTGAATCAGAAATGCAAAAACCATCAGCAGAGAAGAGCACAACCTATTGCCACTCGGTTTTTTCCTGCCAGCGCAGGGCAACGCACGAAGTGCGGGTAGGGGAAGTCGGAATCGGCGGCAACAATCCGATACGGATTCAGTCGATGACCATTTCCGATACTCTGGACACCGAGGCCACGGTCCGGGAAGTGACGGCGCTGGCCGAGGCCGGCTGCGAGATCGTGCGCATTACGGCACCATCCATCCGTGAAGCGGAAAATCTGCGCGCGATACGCGATGCTCTTCGCCGGCAAGGTGTCAGGGTGCCTCTGGTCGCGGATATCCATTTTACGCCCAATGCGGCCATGGTTGCTGCGGATATCGTCGATAAAGTGCGCATCAATCCGGGCAATTATGCTGACAAGAAAAAATTTGAAGTGCGCGACTACAGCGACGCGGAATATGCCGCTGAGCTCGAACGCATCTACGAGCGTTTTTCTCCTCTGGTGAAAAAATGCCGTGAAAACGGTGTCGCCATGCGTATCGGTGTCAATCACGGTTCTCTGTCCGACCGGGTGATGAACCGTTACGGCGATACGCCCGAAGGTATGGTTGAGTCAGCGCTGGAGTTCATCCGAATCTGCGAAGATCACAGCTATCGCGATATCATCGTGTCGATGAAATCGTCAAACCCGCAGGTGATGATTCAGGCTTACCGGCTGCTGGCCGCGCGTATGAGTGAGCTGGGCATGACCTATCCCTTTCACCTCGGCGTGACCGAGGCGGGCGATGGCGAAGATGGCCGGGTAAAGTCCGCTGTTGGTATCGGAGCGCTGCTGGAAGACGGCATCGGTGATACCATCCGCGTTTCCCTGACCGAAGACGCGATCCATGAAATCCCGGTCGCGCGTGCCCTGGTGGCGAAATATAACGCCGGCATGGCGCTGCCGCCTGTGTCGCCGGAACCGGGAAACGACGCGTGGCTGCACCATTTCGATCCGTTTCATCCGGAGCGGCGCAGGACAGCCCACGTCGAAGTCCCCGGCGCGGACGCCGGAGGGGGGGCGCCGGTGCGCGTGGCTCTTGCAGCCGGATCGCTGCAGTTTCGCAGTTCGGGCTTGCGCGTCTTTTCTCCAAACCAGGACGAACAGAAGCCGGAATGGATTTTTCTCGACAACCAGAAAGAGACGCCGGAGCCGTACCAGGCACTGACGCCCATTTCTCCTTTTGCCACAGACCAGGGCGTGGTGCACTGTGCCCTTTCCGCGGCTGATGCGCATCCGGTTATCGATCGCAAGGTGAGCAGTAGTTTTGCCCGCGCGCGTGAGTTCGGTGCTGCCGTGCTCTGTTCCATACACGACATATCCTTGCCGGACTATTCGCCGCAGTGGCTGGAGGATGCATTGCATCGCGTCGCGGCAGAGCGTGCGCGCGAGCCACGGGTACCGCTGCTCATGGGTGTGCGCATGCCGGAAAAATGCCTCGGTGGGCTGGGCCGGGTTCGCCTCTTTCTGCTGGAATATGCACGCCATCATTTTTCCGCGCCCCTGGTTTTGATGTATCGGGTTGCTCCTGACTATGCCGGCTGGCAGCTCGATGCCTCGGCCACCCTGGGCGCATTGATGTGTGACGGTTTCGGCGATGCCGTGCTCATCGACGGCGATGTTGCGCCGGAGGATGCCACCCGTTTCGCCTACACTTTGCTGCAGGCCACGCGCCTGCGTATTTCGAAAACCGAGTTCATCTCCTG
>DRLW01000592.1 GCA_011375275.1 Bacteroidota bacterium | reverse complement strand
TGGTTTCATTGGCCGGACTTGTCATCCTGCTGGCCATGGGGATCACCAAAATTTATGCGCTGATCAGCTTTGTCCTGAGTATTTTCGTCACCGCGACGATTGTGGCGGAATTTCACCGGGGCGCGCGGGCACGTATGAAAGGGAAGAAAGAAAGCTATTTTACTGCCATGTTCAGGCTCTTTGAGCGCAACAAGAGGCGTTATGGCGGATATATCGTGCACTTTGCCATGGTGCTGCTCTTTGTCGGTGTGACCGGCAGTGCCTTCGACACCGATGCAGAAGTGGTGCTGGCCAGCCATGAGTCGGCCAAAATAGGCAGGTACGAAATAACCTATCACGGTGCTCAGACCTTTGCCGACGAGCATAAACAGGTGCTGCGTACTCACCTCACGCTGAAAAGAGATGGCAAAGAAGTTGGAGACCTTTTTCCGCAGCGGCATTTTTATCTGGTGCAGGAGCAGCCAACGACCGAAGTAGCGGTAAAGAGTTTTCTGAAGGAAGACTTTTATGTCGTCCTCAACGGCATCGATTCAGAAACAGATAAAGCGACCTTCGAAGTCCACGTCAAGCCCCTGGTGATCTGGGTCTGGATTGGCGGTTATGTTCTGGCGATCGGGACGATCCTGGGGTTGCTCCCGAATAAGCAGGAACAACAGCGCCGGAGAAATACAGTAACGAAAGAAACAGTCAGTGAACAACCGGAAACAGTATAGTAAGGAAGAACGAGAATGCCTATCACCCGTGAACTGATCCAGAAATTACCGAAAACCGATCTGCATGTCCACCTGGACGGCTCTCTGCGACCGGCTACAGTTGCTGAGCTGGCCCGCAAGCAAAACGTCAGTTTGCCTACTTTTGACCATGAGGAGCTGGGCAAACTGCTGACCGTGCAGGGCCAGGTCGATAATCTTGCAAAATATATCGAAAAGTTTGAAATGACTCTTTCGGTCATGCAGGAAGCCGATGCACTGGAGCGCATTGCATATGAACTCGCTGAAGATGCAGCCCGGGATAACGTTCGCTACATGGAAGTGCGTTATTCTCCCATCCTGCACCAGCAGAAAGGCTTGTCCCTCGAGAATATCGTCGATGCAGTGCTCGCAGGGCTGGCGCAGGCGGAAAAGGATTTCCCAATCCGTACCGGCGTTATTATTTGCGGGATTCGCAGTATCAAACCTGAAACCTCACTGCGCCTTGCCGAGCTGACCGTTGCCTACAAAGGCAAGGGGGTCGTTGGCTTTGATCTCGCCGGCGTTGAATACAATTATCCTGCAAAAGACCACCTGAAAGCGTTTTATCACGTCCGCAACAACAACATCAATACAACGCTGCATGCCGGTGAGGCCTACGGCCCGGCCAGCATTCACCAGGCTATTCACTATTGCGGTGCTCACCGCATCGGCCACGGCACACGCCTGATCGAAGATGATGATCTGCTCAACTATGTGCGCGATCACCGGATCCCGCTGGAAATCTGCCTGACCAGCAACGTACAGACGCGCAGTGTTGAGCGTATCGAAGATCATCCTTTCAAACATTATCTCGACAAGCGCATGCGCGTTACCCTGAACACCGACAACACACTCATCAGCGGGACCACGATGACCGAAGAACTGTGGCTTGCAGCCAGGACCTTTGATATGAACTTTGAGGAATTGATGCGAACCATTCTGAACGGGTTCAAGAGTGTGTTTCTGCCCTTTGATGAAAAAGTCGAGGTCTATCAGAAGGCAAAGGCTGAGATTTTTGCTATGAAAGATGAACTCGAGGCCTGATAGACCGCGGATGAAAATCGGCTTATCAGGCTTTTCCTGTGCTGGTTTATCGGCACATCAGCAGTGCACAAGCTGTGTGAGAGATAACTGGATACTGAACTCAGCCGGCAGCAGGGCTGTATGCGCTCTGTCGAACCAGAAATTTTGTTGCAGCCTCGTGCCGCGTTATGCGTTTTTTTCTTGCATCGAAACTGCGCCATTTGACACATTTTTCTGTGTGAAATGGCGCAGTTTTCTGTTGAACAGAATCATGAGGAGGCCCATTCATGCGAGCATACAGAAAAATTTTCAGTTTAGAAAAATTGCCGGAGGGGAGCAAGGTTCAAGTCGAAGTCGATGGAATGGAGATCGGCTTGTTCCGCGTCAACGGAACGGTTTACGCAATCGATAACATCTGCAGCCATGCGCGTGCGCCGCTGTCTGACGGCGAGCTCGACGGCTATGAAATCGCCTGCCCATTGCATGGCGCACGCTTTGACATCCGTACCGGTGAGGCGAAAACGGCTCCTGCGTATGAGCCGGTTGCCTGCTATGATGTCAAAGTTGAAGGAGATGATATTTACATCGCACTTTGAGCAAAAAACGATGTGGTGACCATGTTGTGGTCTGCAACCTGAACGTGGAGATGAAAATGATCCATTTTGGCCTGTCTGACGAAGAGCGGCAGTTCCGTGATCTCGCTCATGAATTTGCCGAGAATGAAATCCGCCCCGTTGCTGCAGAGTTGGATGAGCAGGAGAAGTTCCCTGAGGATATCTGTCGAAAGGCCTGGGAGCTGGGACTGATGAACTGCCATGTTGGCGAAGAGTGGGGCGGCATGGGACTGAGCACGCTGGCGGAATGCCTGATTGCCGAAGAGCTTGGCTGGGGGTGCACCGGCGTCGGCACTACGCTGATCTGCAACACGCTGGCCGAAGCGCCGGTAATCGTCGCCGGCAGCGATGCGCAGAAGAAGAAGTTTCTCGGCCGAATGACCGAGGAGTTCGGCCTGTGTGCCTATTGTGTGACCGAGCCCGCGGCTGGCAGCGATGTGCAGGGATTGCTGACGACAGCTCGCCGGGCCGGTTCAGATTTTGTCCTCAACGGCCAGAAAATGTGGATCACCAATGCCGGGCACGCAGACTGGTTTTTCGTGCTCGCTTATACGGATAAAAGCAAGGGATACAAGGGGCTGAGCGGCTTTGTCGTGCCTGCGGATAGCGATGGCGTGACCCTTGGCAAAAAGGAGCCCAAGCTCGGCCAGCGCTGTTCTGATACGCGGGCTGTGATTTTTAACGAGGTCAAAGTACCGGCAGAAAACATGCTCGGCCAGGAGGGCGATGGCTGGAAAGCGGCGATGGCCGCTTTTGATCATTCCCGTCCTGTCGTCTCTTCCATGGCGGTCGGTCTGGCACGCGCTGCTCTGGAGTATGCAACAGCGTATGCTCAGGAGCGTCAGACGTTCGGTAAGCCGATTGCGGCGCACCAGGGCATCGCTTTTTTGCTCGCAGAGATGGCCGCAGCCATCGATGCAGCACGCCTGCTGGTGTGGAAGGCCGCCTGGACGGCGGATCAGGGCATGCGCAATACACAGCAGGCAGCCACGGCAAAACTTTTTGCCGCGGAAACAGCCATGAAAGCCGCAACCGATGCTGTTCAGGTCTATGGCGGGTACGGCTACTCGCGCGAGTACCCTGTAGAGAAACTCATGCGCGACGCCAAGATTTTTCAGATTTATGAGGGGACGAGCCAAATTCAGAAACTGATCATTGCCCGTGAGTTGTTCAGCCGTTAACCGGAGCATCACGCAGCCGGTTGTGTGCCCATGCAGAACGTCTGCCTGCACACGGAGTTATGGACAGAGACATACGGGTATCCGGTTAACTCAGCCAACCGGGCCCGGCTCAGATACCGGCATGTGCCATTCCGGTCAGGCGCAGCGCCGTGCCGGAATCTCATCTTTTCGGGCCCGTGCCTGAGTCCAGGAGATTCCGGTCTTCCCCTGCGCGGAAACCGGAATGACGGTTCTTGGGTAGGCTC
>DRLW01000591.1 GCA_011375275.1 Bacteroidota bacterium | reverse complement strand
TCCCGGGAGCAGATGATCAGCGTGATGCCAACCGCACAGGGGCTGCTGCACCCCGTGCTGCAGAGTGAGGGGGAGGCAACACCCGCGCAGTGGGCTGATTTGCCGCCCGTGTTCAGTACATTTCGCGAGGTCGTTCCTGCGCCTCACGTTCAGGTGCTGGCAGAGGCCAAACTCTCCGGCCGGGAAAGCACGCCAGTGCCTTTTCTTACCGCCTCGCGTGCTGGCAAGCGGCGCACCATCACGGTTTTCGCTGCAGGCCTGTGGCGCTGGCATCTGATGATGAAAAACATCGAACCGGAAAACAGTCTGTACGCCGATATCGTGCTCAACGCCGTGCGCTGGCTGGTTTCGGCGGAGGACAGCAAGCTGTTACGCATCAAAATGCCCGGCGAAGTGGTTCGGGCCGGGGAGACGATCCCGTTTACGGTGCAGGCCTATTTCGAAGATTTCCGTCCGCGCGATAATCTGCATGTTACATTGACTCTGATCAGTGAGGGAGAACCGCGGTCGATCAGTCTGCAGGGGGCTGGCAATGGCCAATACCGCGGCACCATGCAGGTAATCGGGGAGGGGGATTATCGCGTGCTGGCGCGTGCTGAGGCCGGCGGGCAACGTGTCGCTGCAGATACCCTCGCTTTCTCGGTCGTGCCTTTTCAGCTCGAATTCCGCGACACCAGAGCCAACCCGGCGTTGCTGCGCAGCATCGCACGGCAGAGCGGCGGCAGGCTGGTGCATGCCGACAGCCTGCAACAATGGCTGCAGGAACAGGATTTTTCTCCGCGCCTCGTCCGGGAAGAACGCAGCTATGCCCTGTGGCGCGTCTGGCCCGTGCTCGCCCTGCTCATCCTCACACTGAGCGTCGAGTGGTTTATCCGCAAAAAGAAAGGCATGCTGTAAGCCGGTCCATTTCCCGGTTCATTCCTTCACAGCCAACCGGCTGTTTCCGTTGCCAGCGCTTTTTTCATTTTGAGATCTGACAGCCCGGCACCTGCGAAATATTCTGCGATCATACCTTCCACACCTGCCTTGCCCTTGCCAGGGGATTACACAATTGTCTCTTTTCGAATTCGACATCGTAATCACGGCCTGTTTTTCGGCCAGTTGTTCCGCCTTTTTCTGCCTGAGCAGATTTTGTTTCATTCTGGTACGTTAATTGTATTCCAGGGTGCAATTGGGAACGGGTTACAATCTACGCAGGAGGAGGATTTGATGGACCACTGTCACTTTTGTCATTCAGCCGATATTCGCGTGCTGTCGCACACCGCCCACATCGATCACTGGAAGTGCCGGCATTGCGGTGAAATCATCGTACTCGTTCGCGAGGATATCATCCGCGAGGAGTTTGCAGATGCTTTCTGGAAGTTATCTGTCTATTGCCGCCGCAATACCCTCGCCGGGAATACTCCGGTCGAAATCCATTACAAAAACATCGAAGAGATCATCCACAGTATTGCAGAGCCGCGTACCTTTGCCGAGGCGGTTTCGCGCAGCGAAAAATGGCTGGCCGGGCAGCTCCATCAGCGTACAGAGTGGTCACGCATCGATCCGCATGCGTATCTCGATATCGAAATTAACCCGAATCACTGGCCGCGTGTGGTGGCGGCTCTGATCGAAAAAGGTGATTTCGAAGCCGCTGTCGAATCCAGGGGCACGGCCGGAGACATCCTTTCCGCACAGGAGGCCGAGAAGCTGGTACGGGAGAAGAGAATCGTGCTCATGCGCCGTGCCGCCGCGCGCCGGCTGCCGCATGCTATCCCGGTCAACCCGCAGGCCAGGCATATTCTCATCGTCGGAGGGCGCTATCAGCAGGCCCGGCGCATTCGCTACCTGCTCGAAATTGCAGTCGAAGCCGCTGGCTACGAACCGGTTTTTGCTGATGAAACCCTGCAGAGCGCCGCGCAGGCACAGGCGTTTCGCAAGCTCATGCTCGACAGCCGGCTGGTGATCGCGGACTTCACCAGCGAACCTGAATTTATAGCCGGAAAGCAGCAGTGGAACGAGCAGGAGACGATTCAGGTGGCCGGTGGTGTCGATGGTCACGTCTATTACTGCGCCGGCTTTGCCGCAGCCTGCGACCGGCCGCTCATTCCGGTATGCAAAAAGGATGATTACAGTCTGGGGAAACTCGGAGCACGGATTCGCACCGATGCCGTGGTGTACTGGACTCTGCGCGATCAGAGCAGCGCATACATCCGGCCGGCGCGGGAACGTGAAAATGACCCTGAACCCCAGAATCTGGCGGAAAAGGTGTACGACCGGATTCAGGAGCTGCTGGGCGCAGAAGAGGGGGGAGCTGCCGTCCCCGATGCTTTGCGGGTGCTGGAACCGAAAACCCCGAAAACCGCACCGGAACGGCCGGCCTGGCAGAAAGCACATCGCCGCCCGGAACCACAGGCGGAACAGGTTACAGTCGTCGATGAAAGCAGCGTCAGGAATACGGCACGTGAAAGAATCGAAGAGTGGCGGCGGCTGCACAATGAACGCGAGCGTTCGGCAAAGGCAGCGGCACAAACAGCACCTCCTGCGGGTGCTAACCGCAGGCCGAAACGCAAGGCCGGCCGCGAAACAACCGGCCACCGCCCGCCGACACCACGCATCTTCCGCGTCGATGGTGCGGATAACACCAACTTCCTGCGCGTCCGCGCGTGATTTTACCTGCTCCTCCCGTCAAGACACCCGCAAAACGGTGGTCGCCGGCATGCCGGTTGGCCACCGTTTTGTTTTTACCGCGGGGCTATCCGCGGGGCGCCCCAACTGTTATCATCAACAATATTCCAGAGATGGCCGCGAACCCTATGGCACAGTCACGACAGGCCTGAACCTTGCGAAGGCTTCGAGTCTTCGCAAGGTTTTGATGAATCAAGCTCATGAATGATTCTGCTGACGTTTTTTTCGGGTAAAATCAAACAGCATGAAAGCGAGGGTAGCGCCACCATAGACGCAGATCGCGAAGGTGAGGGTGTGTGGGCTGTTCTGTTTCATATACAGCACGAGAAGAACCACGGTGGTCACCATGAGCGCGATGCCGAGCAGGATGGGCAGTACGGCGGCGTGCGTTTCGTGCCGCAGGCGCAGGTTGGCGAGGCAGACCGCAATAGAGACCAGCAGGAACGTCAGGCTGGAAAATGAGGCGATGAGTTCGAGACCACCGAGGGCTGTCAGCAGAACAGCCAGCGCTGTGATGGTAATCGCTGATGTTGAGGGCACACCGGTACGGTTGCGAAAGGAAAAGGGCCGTGGTGCAAGGTTGTCGCGCGCCATCTCATAAGCGAGGTGACTGGCGCCAAAAATAGTGGCGTTGATCGCCGAGGCTGTGGCCAGCATGGCCGCGATATCGACGAGCACGACGCCGAGGGTTCCCAGTATCGGTTTCGCGACTGCTGCCAGCGCATATTCTTGGGCAGCGTGGATCGCCGCGACATCGAGGTTGCCGACGGAGACCAGCGCGATGGTGATATAGATGAGCGAAGTGATCGCGATGGAGCCGTACAGCCCGCGCGGGATGTTGCGCTGCGGATCGCGGGTTTCACACACCGCATTTGTGATCAGCTGGAAGCCTTCGTAGGCGACGAAAATCACTGCTCCGCCGAGAAGAAAGGCGCTGGCGCCATGATCGAAAAGGGGACGGAAGCGCGTAGTATCCACGGTGAAAAATCCGACGGCAGCGAGAATCGCCAGCAGGATGATCTTGATATAGACTGCAATATCCTCGGCCTTACCCATCTTCGCAGCTCCGGCCATATTGATGATCAAAAATAACAGCAGCCCGCCTCCGGAGAGCAGCCAGCGCGCTGTTTGCTGATCACCGAAACCAAACAGGTGGGCGGAATACGCTCCGAAGGTGAAGGCATAGAGCGCAAGGGTGCCGATATAGCCGATAACCACGGTCCAGCCGGCGATTCCTGCCACGGCCGGTGTGTTTGGAAATGCTTTTTCGAGATAGGTAAAGCTGGCGCCATCGCTGCGGTAGGTTAAGGCCAGCCGGACGTAGCTGTAGCCGGCCACTCCGGCGATGATGCTGCCGACCAGAAAAGCCAGTGGCGCGGCATGGCCGCTGATATCAACAGCGAGTCCGAGAATGGAAAAGATGCCGCCGCCGATCATGCCGCCGACACCGATGGCGATGAGTTCGCGCAGGCCGAGTTCTTCTCGCCCGGCGCCGGAATGCTGCGGGGAATGCTGATCTGTGGTCATGAGGAAGGCCGTTTTATTTTATTTGGGATGTGGAGTATGAACGCCTCAGCAGCAGGCCGCAATCGCCTCAATGATGCAGTCTGTCCGCACCATCATGAGGTTCCGGTTTCCCCTCTCAGCCATGCGTTCAATTGCTCCGTATGGTGCTTGCCGTGCCATGTGTACAGGGCCAGCGCGGTTTCCAGGGTGATGTCGCCCATTTCAGGATGATGGAACGAGCGCTTCCATTCTTCTTCGCTGATATTTTCGAACAGAATGAGCCAGCGGATGTGCAGGGAAGTGAGCAGATCGATCGAGTAGCTCACCGCAGATAACAGGGCATCCGGGCACTCTGCCCACGCGGGCTGGCTGTAGAGCGTGATGTCAGGGTTTTTCTCGGTCAGGGCCAGCTTGCAGCGGATAAAACCGTTCATGTGGCTGTCCGCGATATGGTGGATGACCTGGCGGAGTGTCCAGCCACCGGGACGCCACGGTGTATCGAGCTTTTCTACAGGAATTTTGCTGACCGTCTTGCGCAGAGCAGCGGGAATATTGGCAAACTCTCCGAGCATCCGGCGTCTGGTCGGCAGGACGATCTCTTCCGGAGGAGAGAAGGGGCCGATAGGGTAGCGGATATCTTTTTTCTGCATTGTATGTTCCTTCCTGCGTATCAGGGCGCAGTTTTAAATCTCCAAATCGGGCCGGAATAGAAATTCCTGCCGGAGCGTGCGATGATTTGCCAGTAATAAACAGTGTTCGGTTCGAGAGCTGTCGCAGGTTTGAAGCGATTGCTGGTGATATCACTGGCAACGATGCGTTCTGATGGCCGGTTTTTGTCGAGACGAACATCGAAACGGATGTTCTGCAGATTGCGGAAGTTATCCACCCGCCATCTGAGGGTGATGTCCACAGGCACATTGCTGGAATCCTGCGGCGGGACCGGATCGATGATCGGCAGGCCGATGTACAGGGTCTGAGGGTAGGAAAATCTTTTCTCGTTGCTGTAAATACTGTTATCCATTTCAAAGGGTACCGCCAGGCTTGAATCGCCGATATTGCGGAACCGGGCATTGACGAGCAGGCCGAAACCGCCAAAGGGCAAAACACTGGAATCGCTCTTCAGGGTGTACCAGAGTTCAGGGTTGGGGCCGAAAAGCTGCCACGTGCTGTCGAGGATGCCACCCTCTTCGCGGGCAATCAGGGTCACGGTGTCGAGCTTGCTGGTCGCGAGAAAGCGGAAGCGGAACCGGTTGATATTGCGTGGGGTGTGCAACAGGCGCAGGAAAACATTGGCCCGTTCGCCTTCGCGCACATCGTCGTCATACGTCAGCTCGCCGATGCGATCGTCTGCGATTACCGCCCGCAGATCGAGTTCCTGCTGAAATGCGTTGATCTCGCCCTCGTGCTCGATCTCCACCCGCACCGATGGCATGGTGTTGCGGGTCAGAGAAATGTAGCTGAGCTTGTACTGCCCGCTCAGGTTGATCGCGATCTGTTCGAGCTGCGCGGTGATGCCGCCGAGGTCGTCTGCGGCATAGTACAAGCCATCGGTCGCGGCGGCGATGTCCTGCAAAACTTCAGTCCGCGGTGCATCTCCGGTGCCGACACAGTGGATTTGTGCCAGCTTTTCGCGTGCCAGGCTTTTGATGTCTGCCGGTTGTTTTTCGCTGCTGGTATCAAAACCGTCGGAAAGGAAGACCAGCAGCCGGACGTTATCCGGATTATCTTCAGTTGGAAAAAGATTGAGCCCGGTGATCACGGCATCCCAGACGCGTGTCGAGCCATTGTCAATCGTGCGTTTGGCGAAATCGTCGAGTATGGCGAGCAGGGCATCGGTGTCTGATGTGAAGTAGGAAATGATCTGCGGGGCGACGTTGCGGTCGTGGAATTCCACCAGAGCGACGCGGTGGGCCGCGCCCAGCTTGCGGATGATGGTACGCGCACCTTCGAGCATTTGCGTTATGCCGGTCTCACCGGTGCTCGTCGGCGCAGCCATGCTGCGGGTGAAGTCGAGCACGAGCACGACATCCATGCGGAAATTTTCCGCTGTGGAGATGAAAAAATTGGTTTCGCTGTAATCGATCTCGGTGTTGTTTTCGTAAATGCGCGTGTTCTGCGCCAGAGTTTCCGGCGGGATGCGCAGCGCGTTGCCATCGATATCGCGCAGAGAAAAGAAAAACTGCACCTGGCTGGGTTTGCGTACAATGCTGCGCACGCCTTTGAACTGCAGGGTTTTCTGCTGCAGGCTGATCGGGCCGTTCTGGCCGCCCTCATCACGCGGGTCAAAGGGCGAATCTCCGCCGCAGGAAAGCAGCAGCGTGATGATGAATGAAAATAAAACAAATCGTGAAAGAAAATCTCGGTCAGGCACCATTTGCTCCTGTCATGGTGATCGAGTTTTGGAAATGTCGTCCGGGATGTAGCAACCGTGGCCTGGACAGGTTTCGGTCATCAGGCTCTTTTCGGAGAAGCGCTGGTTTGTGAACCAAACGGGTGAAGTCTGTCTTCAGAACCCGGATCGGGCCGCTGACCGGATTTCGACAGGCCGGTCTCCTGCTTTTCCCGCTCCGGTACATGCCCGTCCCGCATGCAAGGCTGAAGCATTGTCATTTGAAAAAGAATAAAAGCATTTATCCGCTCCTGGGGCGCGGAAGGTTGTTGCGTGAACTGATCAGGAGATATGAAAAAAAAGCACACGTTGTGACGGAACGGGAACTTTTTCGGTTAAAAATAGCGCTTTAATCGTAAGAAGCAAACCCAATTTGCAAAAAAACATTGACAGTCATGGGCTTTTCCTCTATACTGTTACAGGCTATCAAGGGCCAGTAGTTCATAATACGCCGGTATCAGGACAACTCCGGAGAGGCAAGAGTGTCGTGCTTCCAAAGAGTGGAAAAGCGACAGGACCTCAGCAGAGGAGGCTTGACATGTCTATTGGAAAGCGTATCGTGCATATCTCAGGGCGTGACCGTTGGCTGCTTTTTTCCTCTCTCGTCGATGTCGATGATCCGAACAAAAGAATCGGAACTCCGTTTCAGCTTCCGGCTCCTGACCACAACGCCTCATTCGACCATCCCTTTTTTAAACGTGCGGAGCGCATGACGCGCAGCAGGCTGAAGCGGATGGAAAACTGATGATTCGCACTGCCAGCCGGGCAGTTCAAAAAAATGTGCCGGTCCGAAAAGGGCCGGTTTTTTTATGTTATCCATGCGTTCCCGCTGCATTCATGCGCTGGAAATAACATTTTGCGCTGGGAGCGGGCGCACCGAACAATCACCTTGCAAAGCTGGAGCACTATCACCATGGCCTTTCGTTTGATCCCTGTGTTGATTCTCACCATCGGTCTCGTATTCGGTTCGCAGACTCTGTACCATATGCTGAACACGGAATCCATCAGCTTCAGGGACTGGGCCATGCTTTTTCTCAGCCTCGT
>DRLW01000590.1 GCA_011375275.1 Bacteroidota bacterium | reverse complement strand
GCCAAGATCGTGCAGAATGATCCCAATCAGGTGATCCGGCACTGCAACCAGGCGATGGCTGGACAGGAGGCGCTTTCCCTCGAGGAGAAAAAGCAAATGTACCGCCTGCTGTCCCGGGCTTATCTGCGTCGCGGCGATTTTGAGCAGGCCAAAAAAGCCCGCTATAACTGGTTGCGTCTGAATCAAAGAAAAGAACTGAAAAGCGCGGTCGATTAGGGCCTCGGTGCACTGCTGGACATTGCTGAGCGCTTGACCGCGCAATGCCAGCCCAAAGCCGGACTCTCTTTGTTTTTTGTGCATAGATACGCTGGCAGAAATGAGATTCTTGCCGCAGGAGCGGCAACAGTGGCGTCACACCGCAGGAGCGGTGTGACGAGAGGGTTTAACAGAGGCACATTCGCCCGACAGCGTTATTCCGTCCGGAGCGAAAAAGTGCAACCGTGCTGAGTGCAGTGAGAAGCACTTCACCCAGCAATCTGGACCTGATGCAGATACCGGCATCTGTCATTCCGGCCAAGCGCAGCGCAGTGCCGGAATCTCATCTTTTCGGGCACGTGCTTCAGTCCGGGAGATTCCGGTCTTCCCCTGCGGGGAAACCGGAATGACGGTTCTGGGGCCGGCATGTGCTGTGACCTGGCGGTCTGGCTGAAAGGATACGATCGGCTGAGAGAAGTGGACTAGCAGGTTTTGTGTGTTTAACTAAAATACAATCGATGGATTATGACTAAAAGAGTCTCTGTTTTTTTCAGGTTCTGTACGGTCGTTGTTTTGAGTTGCGTTCTCGCGGGCTCATTGCAGGCGCAGGAAAAGAGCCGTGCCGTTACCGTAGAGCAGATCAACGTCGCCCGGGTCATTCTCGATGATCCGGAGATGATCCGTTTTTTTGTCACAGAATTTTTCATCCCTGAGACCCTGGTCACCAGCATTGAAATTATCGACGTGACCGGTAACGGGTTTGGCGAGAAGGATATCGCTGTAACGCAGCCATCTGAAGAGATCTACTTCATTTTCCCCTCTGTTGAAGCCCAGGAGAAGATGAATCAGTGGCAGTTTACCCCGAATTTTCAAATCGTCGGAGAAAACCTCGACCCGGAGGTTTATGCTGCATTGCCTACGAACAGAGCAGCCAATAATATTTTCAGCGGTCTGCTCCGGGCATTGAATCGCAATTATCAGGGAAGTTCCATGAAGCTTCGCTTTGAGCGCAACGCCAACAGCACGTTGTTCGAAATGTGGGGCTATGATAACAAGGAACTGGATTACAAGCCGGCGCCGTTGACAGCCGGCAACGATGTGATCTACATCTACACGTCCATCAGGGATACGATTTACGTGGAAAAATAGCTGTTGCGTTTCGGCCATTCCTGTTGCTGCAGTTACCGGCCAGCGCCGCCAATGTCCCCTGCGCCGTCGCAATCCGCGGTCTTGGGCAAGCTGAGAGTTGACATCGTGCACGACCATCTGAAGCTGAACAGACATCCCGGAGGCATACGTGAGTTTTCCTGCGAAAACGCGGCTTTGTGCCGCTCTTCTCGCTGCTGCTTTTGCGCTCATCGCGAGTGAGGGCAGAAGTTTGCCCCGCGCCGGTGTATATCCTCCAGCCTCCCTCGCCGCCGGAACCACTTCGGAACGTCCTGCTTCCAAGTTACTTGCCGATCCTCCCATCTTCATGCGCACCGTACCGGAACACATCACAGCCGGCGAGCCGTTCTGGCTCGAAATTCTGGCCGGGACACCTGGCCTGCCGGTGCAGGACTTGTTTGGGATCAGCTTTGAAGTGCGCTATTCCAACCAGGAGATCATCACCATTCCCTCGCCGGACAGCAGCGCCATCATGCCCGGTGATTTCCCCGGCGGAGATGTGATTTTTCTCGGCATCGCCGAGCGGGACAGCGGCCGTGTCGGCGTGGGCCTGACGCGCAAACAGGGCAGTGGTGGCGTCACCGGCAGCGGTGTGGTCGCGCGTATCCGGATTCAGTCTGACCAGGCGGCTCCGGACAGCCTGCCGATACAGTTTGTGCTCGAAAATATCCGCGCGCAAAAAGAGAACGGCGATCCCATTCAGCTCACACAGCAGGAGTTGAACACGGTTCTGTTTCAGCGGGAGGATTTCCTGCTCACGGTCGAGCCGGAGGTACAGCAGGTTCAGCAGGGTACAGCAGCAACCTGGGAAGTACTGCTCACCTCGGTTGGTCGCTTTTCGCGCCCGGTCAGCCTGTCTTTTGAGACCTTGCCCGCAGGCTTCACCAGCACGATCATGCCGCAAACGATCCGGCCTGCGGAGCGTGCTCTGATTACCCTGATACCGGACAGCAGTGTTGCTCCGGGGAGCTACGATCTGCGCCTGTCCGGCACGGCTGACACCCTGAAGCATCAGGCTGTGGTCCGGGCACGCGTCGTCACCACGCCGCTTTTCATGAGCACACAAGCCGATGTTATCCGCTCCGGTGAGCCGTTTCGACTGCTCATCCATGCCGGTGAGGCCTCGCGGCCTGTCACCGATCTGGCAACTCTGAAGGTGACGGTGCGCGCGGCCAATTCACTTTATTTGCAGCACGCGGGCGATGATCCGCAGGCGATCCGCCTGGAAGACTTTGCCGGTGAGGCATTTGTCCTCAACTCCGACATCGCTGCCGACTCGGGGCATTTTCATATCAGCCTGCAGAAAAAGGCCGGCGCTGAACCGGTGAGTGGGTTCGGGCCGCTTTTCAGTCTGGAGTTTTCGACTGATTTCACCACTCCGGACAGCACGGTGATCGATTTTGAACTGGTGCAGGTGCAGGCCCTGAACAGCCGCGGTGAGCCGCTGATTCTGACTCCCGAGCCGTATCAGGTCGTTATCCACGAAAAGCTCGATTTTTCACTGCATGTGGAGCCGGAAGAGCGCCGGCTGATCGCGGGGGAGCGCACCTCTTTTGTGGTGCGTATGGCTACCAGCTATTCGTTCAGCGATACCGTGGCCCTGAAGCTGGATTCGCCGGTGCCTGCAGGTATGAAGATTTTTTTTCTGCCGGATAATATCCGTGCCGGCACGACCGCGCAGATGATGGTTTTCTCTGACAGCACGACAGTGCCCGGCCGGTATGAACTCCGGCTGAGCGGCCGCAGCAGCCGGCAGCAGAAAAGCGCCGCCGGCG
>DRLW01000589.1 GCA_011375275.1 Bacteroidota bacterium | reverse complement strand
TACGTTCTCTCTGACGCAAACCTGGCCACCGGCCAGCAGCCTTTTCCAAAACCCAAATTCAACGAAGACTGGGTCGCTCCTCCCCTCGATCTCAGCCCGTTGCCTGAAGGTGCCAAGCCCTATGACTGGGACCCGAAGACCGGGCTGTCGCGCCGGTTTATCCCCGGGCAGGCCGGCGGCATGCACACGCTGACGGGCCTGGCTCACGACCGTGAGAGCAAGGTGGCCTATGAGCCGTGGATAAACCAGGACGCCTGCAAACACCGCAGCCTGAAGCTGGCCGCCTTTCAGCGTACCCTGAAAGCCCCGCAGGTGTTCGGCGATCCGGATGGCGGTGATTTGCTTCTCGTCGGCTGGGGCAGCACGAAGGGCGCCATCGAGGAGGCTGTGACGCGTGCGCGCAAGGACGGGCTGAGCGTGTCCTCGCTGCATCTGAAGTTTCTGCAACCCATGGCCTCGGGCATCGGCGATATTCTGAAAAAATTCAAAAAAGTGCTTACCGTTGAGATCAACTTTTCCGACGATCCGCAGGAAGAAATCATCACCGAAGAGAACCGGCGGTACGCCAATCTGGCCTGGCTGCTGCGCGCACGCTACCTCGTCGATGTCGATTGCTTCTCGAACGTGCACGGCCAGCCGATCAAACCCGGCTCCATCGAGGCGATGATCCATCGCCAGCTCGAAGCCGTGCCCAGTGCTGTCTGAACAATCCCATTGCCAACAACCCAGATTGTAAGGAAGAGACCATGTTTGGAATCACCCAACATATCACCATCGATTATGACGAGACCTACCACAGCCTGGACGATTACCAGGGCAATGTTCCGCGCTGGTGCCCCGGCTGCGGCGACAACGCCATTCTCACGTCGGTGCAGCGCCTCTGCCGCGACGAGCAGTTGCCGCCGGAAAAGACGGTTTTCGTATCCGGCATCGGCTGTTCGAGCCGGTTCCCGCACTACATGAAAACCTATGGTTTCCACGGCCTGCATGGCCGCGCGCTGCCCATCGCCCAGGGTGTAAAAATACGCCGGCCAGACCTGCACGTTTTCGTCAACATGGGCGACGGCGACTGCTGCAGCATCGGCACGGCACACTGGATCCACGCGATCCGTTACAACATGAACATCGTCGCGCTGATGCACGACAACGAAGTCTATGGCCTGACCAAAATGCAGGCCTCGCCGACCTCACCCCGCGGCATGAAAACCAACACCACGCCCAAAGGGACGATTCTGCAGCCTCTCAACCCCCTGACCACGACCCTGGGCGTCAGCAATGTATCCTTCGTCGCCCAGGTGGCTGAATGGATGCCGGATTTCCTCTACGAGGTGATCAAGGCTGCGTACCACCACCACGGTTTTGCCTTTGTCCGCATTCTGCAACGCTGCCCGCACTATACGCCGCATATCTTCGATCCTTTTATCACCAATCCGGACAACGTCGTTCTGCTCACTCATGAAAAAGGCATGCCCGTCCGCGACGAGCTCAAAAAGGTTTACAAAAACAGCATCGAGCACGACCCGTCGGACTTGCATCGTGCCCGCGAAATCGCCAGCATGAACGACAAGATTCCGGTCGGAATTTTGTATCAGAACGAAGATATCGAGTGCTATGATGAGCTGCGGCGCAAAACCAGGGCCTGCACCCATTCCATGCGTGAGCAGGCGTTGGAGCATGAATTCAGTAAATTCATCATCGAGCCGGTAACCGAAAACGGCAAATCTCACTGAGAGGCATGAAACGTGGATAAGACTGTCAGCATCCCTGAAAAACAGCAGGTGTCCGAAGGTCAGCCGGAAAAGCTGTTCGCCTCCCCTGTCGATGCCGCGCTGCACGTGCTCTCGCGCACCTGTGATGCCCTGGCCGGAGCAGCGGCGGAACCAGCGGAATACATCACCAGTGCCCGCAGATGGTGGCCCGCGCACGCCAACGGCCATCTTTCCGGCATGGCACCGGCCCTGCTGCACGTACCGGAGAAATTTTCGGCCGTGGATTTTCTCGCTGCTTATGCGGGAGAAGGTAAACGCGCCGCGTATATCGGCAGCGCAGGCACCGTCAAGCTGCACCGCCTGGACCGCGCCGCCGGGACGCCACTGCTGATGGTGATCAGCAGCGACAGGCCGGGACTGATCACCAGCGGAGCCTGTTTTCAGCTCTGTGCCGGCACAGCGCAGGAAGCCGCGGACATGAGCATCATCGCCCAGCGTATTGCAGAGCTCAGCCTGCTTCCCGGGGTCGTGGTGCTCCCGGCTGCAACCGGGCTGCTGCGCCAGGAAAGTTTCCTCAGCCTGTCCACCGACACGCTGAAGGAGTACCTCATGGCTGCAGACGAAACCGTACCTGCAGCGACGAAAAATCAGAAAGAGATTTTCGGCGACACCCGCCCGCTCCTGCCACGAAGGGATAGCTTTTCCATCCAAACCTGCAAAACAGCTCTGGCGCAAGACCTGCCTGCCCTCATCGAAAGAGCTTTTCGCGAGTTCGGCGAGCTGACCGGGCGAGAGTATAATTCGCTCGATATTCACGAAAGCACATCACGCAAAACCGCGCTGCTTTTCCCCGCCTGCGACAGGCCGGAGCTGCGAAAAGCCGCTTTGCAATCTGAAAATGCCCCTGCCCTGATCTCCCTGACGCGTGCGCACCCGCTGCCCGGCCGCGAGCTGATCGAGGCAGTTCGGGGCATGAAACAGGTAATGGTTCTGACTCGAGCGCCATCACCCGAGCGCTCCCGGCTGAAGAGAGAAATGC
>DRLW01000588.1 GCA_011375275.1 Bacteroidota bacterium | reverse complement strand
CCCCGGGAGCGGCGTGACGAGAAGAAACAGAGTGTTGTCCAAATCGATGACTTTTTCTGGCAAGACGAGAAGTGGAGAAAAAAATGAGCGCCACGATTGACGCAACTGAGAAGGAAAAACTGTTACAGGTCGAGCAGGATATCGCTGCGGAATTTGAAACTGCGCTGGCCAACGATGCTATGTTGCCGGTACAGTTCACACTCGAGGATGTCAATGCTTTTGACCCTCTCGCCGCTCAGAGTCACTTTGGTGGCAAAGAATGTGTGATCCTGAAATCCACAATTACATGGGAAAGCGAGAGCCGGAATTTGTTCGTCGTCGCCGGTGATGATGCGGAAAATTTTCTGGCCAAGGTCATCGAAATCAACGAAGCGATCGACAGTCTCGATGTTCTGTTCGACAACTGGAACCTGGCGGCTGCCAATCTCTTCACCGCCAAACTCGATCCGGCGCCTGAGTTTTCCGTCATCGATGTGGAAAAGCGTGAAATCACGGAGGATGACTACACCACAGACGGCCTGCTTTTTACCTACAGCCTGGCCCTGAATGATACGCGCATCAAGGTGGGCCGTTTTTGTGATGCTGCCTGGCAGACGATTCTCGCTGCAGCAGGTCTTGAAGTGACCACTGTGGATGAGAGTGAACTGCCGGGTAGTACGCCGATGGAAGCAGCAGAAGATGCCCCCGCCGAACAGACAACCGAACCGGTGCGCGGTTCGACCGAAAGCGTGGGTGAACAATCGATCGAGATGTTGTACGACCTCTCCCTCGATGTCGTCGTTGAGCTTGGCCGCACGCGTAAACCGATCCAGGATATTCTCAAGCTCGGACGCGGCTCCATCGTCGAGCTTGAAAAACTGGCCGGCGATCCGGTCGATGTCTATGTGAACGACAGGAAACTGGCCGAGGGCGAAGTCGTGGTCGTCGATGATCACTTCGGTGTGCGCATCACGAATTTGATCCACAAATCAGAACGCGTCCGTAATCTGGGGTGATGATGAATCAGAATTTTGCTAAAAAACGCGTTGCAGGTCTGAGCATGCTGCTGTTTGCTGTTCTGGCCATTCCGGTTTTTCTGAATATGAATGTGCTGGCCGGAGGTGAGCATACCGGGCCTGGCGGAGCCGTTTCAGCCCTGCAGCTCGCATCAGGCTTTTTTTTCGTGCTCGCTCTGATCATCCTGCTCGCCTGGATTGCCAGAAACTGGCTGCTTCCCGGCATGAAAGCCGGTGCGCAGCGCAACGAGCTGCACCTGATCGAAAAATTGCCGCTCACACAGCAGAGCACCCTCGTGCTGGTGCGTGTGTGCGGCAAGAAGTTGCTTCTCGGCGTCAGCGGCGAGTCTATCCAGATGTTGTCTGAGTATGGCGCTGAGGAGCACGAACCCAAAGAGAACTCCGACGAGTTTCATCCCGTTACAGCCGGCGCGCAGCCGGGTTCCCATCGTTTTGCCCAAATCCTTGAAAATCTGAAAAAGTCGTAAATCACACGGCTTTAAGCCGAAACGCATTGATCATGATTTGTTCCCGGCACAGCGCTTCGCCTGGCCGGAATGACACATGGCGATATCAGCAGCAGGCCCGGTTAGCTGAGTTTACCCGATATCTTGCCCGCGGCTGCACATAAAACCATGGAATAAATGAGCATCGTGCTCTCTCTGGGGTGAAAAAAGCTGAACAGTTCATACAACCTTCTGAGCACTATTTTCAGAGCTCCCGCTTTTTCTCAACGATGCCCATTTTTTTCTGAAGAAGCGGATGAGAATATTTCACACCGAAAAACAGGACCCTCACACAGGATGGTGAAGAAATCTGTCCTCACAGTGCTGCTGGTACTCGCCGTTGCTGCGATCATCGCGCCGGAAAAGGCAGAAGCCCAGCAACTCCCGAAAGTTTCGATATCTGTCGATAGTGCAGAAAAACCGCGCGACGTTGCCCTGGCGCTGGAAATCCTCTTTCTGTTCACGATCCTGACGCTGGCTCCGTCGATCATGATCATGATGACCGCGTTCACGCGCATCGTTATCGTGCTCTATTTCATCAAGCAGGCGCTGAGCCTGCAACAGATGCCGCCCAGTCAAATGATCATCGGGCTGGCGTTGTTTTTAACCTTTTTCGTCATGCGCCCGGTGGTCGATGAAATTTATACAGATGCCTATCAGCCCTACATTGCCGAGGAGATCAGCAGCAGGGAGGCGATGGAAAATGGTATCAAGCCGGTGCGTGACTTCATGCTCAGGCAGACTCGGGAGAAGGACCTGGCGCTGTTCATCAAACTGTCGAAAACAGATCGACCGGCAACGGTGGACGATATCCCGAACCACGTGCTCATCCCCTCATTCATCATCAGTGAGATGCGCCGTGGTTTTCAGATCGGGTTTCTGCTCTACATCCCTTTTCTGATGATCGATATGATCGTCGCTTCGATCCTGATGTCCATGGGCATGCTCATGCTGCCACCGATGATGATCTCTCTGCCGTTCAAATTGCTGCTGTTCGTGCTGATCGATGGCTGGACGCTGTTGATCGGCTCGATGATCGAAGGGTTTTCGTAAGGCCGGCATGAAAGCGTAAATTCATAGACACCATGCCCGGAAATGTACCATGCCGGGATGTTTCCCGGGGCGAAAATGATATCACACTGTGAAAAAGGAGAAGAGATGACTCAGGATTTTGTCCTCGGACTGATGAAGTCAGCACTATGGACCACGCTGAAAATTGCAGCGCCGATTTTGCTGCTCGGACTGGTTGCCGGTCTGATCGTCAGTATCTTTCAGGCTGTGACGCAGATTCAGGAGATGACCCTGACTTTTATCCCGAAAATCCTCATCATCGCTCTTGCTCT
>DRLW01000587.1 GCA_011375275.1 Bacteroidota bacterium | reverse complement strand
TGAGATCGATGCCGTCGATCTTGCTCAGCTCCTCCGCGCCTGTCTGGGCGTAGCAACCGATGACGGCGATGTAGGTATCCGGATTGTTGCGCAAAACCTGACGCACCAGCTTGCGGCACCGCACGTCGGCGTTGTCCGTCACTGTGCAGGAGTTGATGATACAGACATCGGACTTTTCCCCAAAGCGCACGAGCTCATAGCCATCGTTGCGGAACGTATCACGCACCAGCGCTGTTTCCGCCTGATTGAGCCGGCATCCGAGGGTATAAAAAGAAGCGCTTAAACCATGACCTGACACTGTTGAGTTTCCCGTCGTTCGACCGTTTCTATCTGTCTGATTATTCTTGTTTTCAGAATAAAAAGAAAGTGGCCTGAGCCACTTTTCGTCGAATATACGATTTTATTCAAACAGTGTCAAGAATTTGGTAGGGCCGGCAAAGACATGCTTCGCCGGCATCGAGGCGTTATTCCAGGCTGAGAACCGTGGGCACGAACTGGCGCGAAATAACCTTGGCCGCTTCCTTCAGCAGCTTGATTTCCGCCGGGGAAAAATAAGAGCCAACGTTCTTCTCAGCGTGGATGAACCCAACGACATCATCCAGGCGGGTAATCGGAATGATGAACTCCGGACTGCTGAGGTAATTCTTGCGCGCTACGCGGGCTTTGATATGTTTGCTGGGCACGATGGAAACTTTTTTGCTCATGTCAGCAGAAAGGATGAAAGTCGCTTCGGGCTTGTGGTGTTCGCGTGCGGGTGTTTTGCGGTTGGTGGCAAAGATGTGGTCGTCAAGCTCATCGCCGGTGCGGCGAAAGATAGACAGGGAAGAAAAATTATAGGTATCCAGCAGGTATTCTGCGACTTTTTCAAGGCGATAGTACAGACCGTCGTTTGTTTTGAGCAGCTCTCTGATCTTCTCGATATGCTTCTCAATATATTCCATCTTCCTCCTCCGAAACTACCTGTGGTTAACAGGCAGGCAAAGATCATTCAGGTGATTATGAGTTCAGGCAGGTTCCAGGTGCGTCTGGTCGTTCTGGCGAGAAGCGAAAATGTCGTGCAAATTATCCTGTACTGCGCATATCCTTGAAAAGCTCCATTTCCCTCCTGTAGTTCTCTATTCCTCCTGGCGTTTCGACAACAGCCGGGGTTTCCAGCCACTGTTGATCCGCGATCCAGTAGCGAAAGGCTGTTTCCCCTATTGCTCCCGAGCCAATTGCCTCATGTTTATCTACACGCGAACCAAGGGGGTTTGCGGAATCATTAAAATGCAAAACCTGTACTTTTTTCAATATGCCAAGGCTGACGAGAAGCCCTTGCAAATCATCGTAATTCCGTTCAGTTCGAAAGTCATAGCCTGCGGCAAAAAGATGGCAGGTATCCAGACAAACACCGATGCGTTTCTCGCCAGCGAGGCCATCTACAGCCTCGCCCAGCTCGTGCAGATCACCGCAGAGAGTGCTGCCCTGTCCGGCTGAATTTTCCAAAAGAATCATCGTTCCGGCACAATCAGAGGTTTGCTCGAGCACAAGGGATACCGACTCGCACAGGCGGGCAATTCCCTTTGCTGCTCCCTCTCCCCTGTGTGATCCGCTGTGCACTACCACGTACGGGATGCCCAGTGCATGGGCGCGCTGTACCTCATCGACAAGTGCTGCGCGGGATTTTTTGAGGATGCTGCTGTCCGGTGCGGCGAGATTGATCAAATAAGAGGCATGGACGATGGTTTTGCTCAGGCCATTTTCTTCACAGGCCGAGCGGAAAGCGCGGATATCACCTTCAGCCAGCGGCCGTGCCGCCCACTGCCGCTGGCTTTTGGTAAATATTTGCAGTGTTTCACAGCCAATACCCAGGGCGCGCTGTACGGCTTCAGCCAGCCCGCCCTGGATGGAGACATGTGCGCCAAAGAGCATGATCAGCCCTGATGCGCCAGTTCTTCGAGATAGCGCTCTGTATCGATCGCCGCCTGGCACCCCATTCCAGCCGCGGTAATGGCCTGGCGGTAAACATGATCGACACAGTCACCGGCGGCAAAAACACCGGGCACGCTGGTCTGCGTTTTTTCAAAGGTTTTGATATAACCGTTTTCGTCCAGTTCGATCTGGCCTTTGAAAATATCTGTGTTCGGCTTGTGCCCGATGGCCACAAAAATGCCACCGCAAGACACTTCAGTACGTTCATCGGTTTTGAGGTTGCGCAGTGTGGCGCCGGTCACTTTTCCGGCTTCCGGATCGTGAATTTTTTCGATCACAGAATCCCAGATGAATTCGATTTTTTCATTTTTGAACGCGCGTTCCTGCATGATTTTCGAAGCACGCAGCTCATCACGGCGATGGACGATCGTGACTTTGGAAGCGAATTTGGTCAGAAAAATCGCTTCTTCCATTGCCGAATCACCGCCGCCGACCATCAGCAGCTCCTGTCCCTGAAAGAAAAAGCCGTCGCAGGTTGCGCAGGTAGAAACACCACGCCCGACCAACGCTTTCTCTCCCGGGAGCCCGAGCATTTTTGCCGATGCTCCTGAGGAGATAATCACAGCATCGCTGCGGAACTCTTCGTCTTCGACAAAGACACGAAACGGCCGGCTGCTGAAATCGACTTTGCTGACGGTTTTGTATTCAACCTGAGCATCAAAGCGTTCCGCCTGCTGGCGCATTTCATTCATCAGCTTTTGCCCGTCAATTCCTTCAGCAAAGCCGGGAAAGTTCTCGATTTCCGTGGTCATCGTCAACTGGCCACCCGGCTCCGGGCCGGCAAACACCAGTGGCGCCAACTGCGCGCGAGCTGTATAAATAGCTGCCGTATAGCCGGCAGGTCCTGAACCGATAATGATGACTTTTCTTTTATCTTCTGACATCGTTCTATCCTTTCATCAACTATGATTTATCATGGTATTTTTCGGGAACACTGTCCCCGTCTGTTTGCAAACATCGGTTTTCAGAAATCAATTCCCTTCTGAGCGAGAATTCCCTGCTGATATGGGTGTTTGATCTCCTTCATCTCGGTGACCAGATCAGCGCGTTCGATGACCTCCGGGTGGGCATCGCGGCCGGTCATGATCAGGTGACACGTTGCCGGGTGGGCATCGAGAATGCGGCGGACGTCATCGAGGGAAACCAGGTCTGTTGCCAGAGCAACGTTGATTTCATCGAGGATGACCAGATCATATTCACCGCTGGTAAGAACCTCGATGGCACGCTCGACACCTGCTGCGGCTGCCTTTTTGTGCTCTTCTTCAGGCAGATTATCATCGAGAATTTTATAAAACCCCTTGCCCATCTGCTCCATCTCGAAAAACGGTGCCAAAAGCCTGGCTCCGTCTTTTTCGCCATAATGCCAGGACCCTTTCATGAACTGAATCATGATGGTTTTCAAATTATAGCCTGCGGCACGAATCACCGTTCCCAGTGCAGCAGAGGTCTTGCCCTTGCCATTGCCGGTATAGATGATCTTCAGACCACGGCGTATCTTGATTTTCTTTTCCATTATCTTTCCATCGAGAAATCGGCACAGGCCGTAAAAGAAATAAGGCAGACGCGATTTTCCTGCGCCCAAAAGGTGATGAATATCCATAATTTTACTGGAAAAATCAAGATTTTCATTGGCACGGTCAGAGTGGTGGCTCATCAGGTACTCTCAAAAGCGGCCTGACGGCCAGAGCTGCTGCTGTGCAACGGCAGTCCTGGAGGAATGCACGTGCCAGATGTACCGCGACATTGATGTCGCGAAGTACGATACTTTGCGTTATTCAGCACGCTTTAGAGGGGATGGCTGAGATGCGCCATAAATGGCACGGTACAGGGTGCCTGAGCGTACTACAACATTCATGTCGCGAAGGACGGGGAATAAAAAAAGCCCGGACTGTAAAGCCCGGGCTTAAACGAGTTACCTGGATAGTCTCCTTTACTCCTTGCTGCCGCACTGCGCATCCTGACGCACCGGATCCTGGCAGAACTTCCTATTCTGCATTGCAATGGATCCATCCAGGTTCTCTTATTTCCCGCTCTAATTTCTGCCTCGATTCATTCACAAATCAGTGTTTCTCGCCAGGAAATCCGGGAAAACTAAATCGCTTTTTCAAGCTGACACAAACCGTAAACCCGGTTGTCGTTTTAGTCTTCACGTATGATTTCCCAATCCATGAACTTTTCGGGCTAAATACATCTTCTCCGTATTGTAGCGGACTGACGCGCCTGACGCCGGCGGGATAAGCGATCAAGGCGCTTCAGGGTGTCCTGAATACGGGCTCTGTCGATTTCCTGTTCGATGGCTTCATCGGAAAGAGGGAGGGGCTCTCCCACATCCATGTGCACACCGGCAGGATATTCGGGCAGATATATCCGACCGAGATCCAAAACACGTTCACTGCGGCCTTCATGGTATGAGCTATCGGAGTGAGCCTGCGAAAACTTAAGTGCCGAATTCATTTTTTGTCGGGTAGGGCTTTTACCTGCCTGCGCCTGAGCAGTAATGTTGAAAAAAAATAACATCAAAATGCTCAGTATAACTCTAATCGTCATCCATTTCATACACGCAATCTCCCGATCTACGGAAACAAACTTCGGCGGCGGGTTACAAAACAAGCTTGTCCTGTACATCGGCAGGTTGTCACATGTATTTAATTAAATACATCTCTGTTAGCCCTGATTCACAAAAACAGCGATTTCGTGATTTTCGGCTGGGGTGATCCATTTCATTCAGCGACTCGGGTCTGATGCAGATGAGGTCAGGCGGTGGCTCGGTTCACTGGTGAACGGCCGCTGGAGCGGCAACAGAGGCGTCGCACCGCAGGAGCGGTGTGACGAGGGGCTGCAGGAGAAAAGCCTTGACTTTTATCAGGCATGTGCTATATTTAACCTGAAATTTTTACCAATCTGGATGCATGGCGTATAACATTTTGATTAACAAATGCTTAGCAAAGCTCATCATCCGGAAGGTTCAATCCAATAATCATCCCGCCCCTTTCGTCGCCGAGGCGCTGGTGAGGAAGAAAGCGGGTCGCGTTGCTTTTTGGGGCTGTAGCTCAGTTGGGAGAGCGCATGACTGGCAGTCATGAGGTCGTCGGTTCGATCCCGATCAGCTCCACGAAAAAAGCCCCGTCACTGGACGGGGCTTTTTTATTTCAAGGCAGAACCGGTAAAGGCGTTCAGTCGATGGCCTCACCGAGTTCCGGGCTTTTTTGCTCCAGGGTACCGAGGGTAATGAAGCTGTACAGATTCCTGCCACAGCCATTCTCACACTGAAACTCCGCAAACAGCTTTTCCGCGTCCGTATGGCTCTGGACGATGTACTTTTTGACGCTGCCACAGGCTTCGCAGGTGATGATTAAGTCCGTGTAATGCACTTTTTCCATACTTCGGGCTCCAGATTTTTTTCAGGACGGGCACTCTCCGGTTCATCGGCAAAGCTCACCGGTTCCACGAGAACAAAGCAGAACCATATTTTTTCATCGCTTGACAGATTCTGCAGAATGCGCCGCCCACGGCCGTTTTTTGTCAACCGCTTCTCCCTTTATGAAGCAACGACCATAGAGTATACATGCCCTGAACCCGCTTTGCAAGAATAATTTTTTTCCGAAACAAAATGGCAAAAATAATTCTGATCACGATACTCCTGCTTATCGGTCTGTTTTTCCTGAAACGCGGAAAACAACGCCACAAGACAATTCGACAACGCCGGAAGCACATCCTCGATCGCATGCGCAAGCGCTGACCGGCTGCCTGAACACCCCAATACCCTGTCAGACGAAAACACCCATGATAACTCAGAACGACGCTATTCCCCAAGCAGCGGATCAGACTGCCAGCCAGGAGCAGTTACTCTCTAATTTACGCGCCCTCGCTACCCGAAATCCCTCACTGGTCGAACGCCTGTGCTGGCCGGTGAACAACTCCCACATTCTGACCGATCCGGTTAGCGGAAAGACCCTGTACCAATTCCATGCCCAGCATCTTGAGCTCGACATCAGCGATGAGCTCCTTCAGGCTACTTCTGAAGGTCTCCCAGACCACCAGGATATTTTTCTCTTTGCCTGCGGCCTCGGCGAACAACTCGCAGATATCGTCAAGAAGTTTCCTGACCGGCATGTCACGGTCTGGGAACGCGATCCCTGGTTGCTCAGGCTGGCTCTCTCACGTTATGATTTCAACGCAGCGATTCAGGATGAACGCATTACTTTTCTGCTCGGCATCGATCTCCTGGAGGCGGTGAAAAAAATCCGCAAAAGCCCTGTCATCTCTCACCCGATCTTGCAAGCAGTCTATGCACCGGAGTGGTGGTTCGTGCAGGAGGAAAACGCAGTATCCCCTCCCTTCGCTGCTGTCGCCGCCGGCGAACTTTTCGTCGATGACATCATCGACAGCCTGCCCGAGTTTGGCTACTCCCCCTGGTTGCTCGATTTCCGCAGGCTGTCTCTCGAAGAGCTGGAGTACAGCATCGAGAAACTAAAGCCGGACTTCGTCTTCAGCACAAACTATCAGAATGGCCTGGCGGAATTCTGCCACAAACACAACCTCCCCCTGTTGTGCTGGGAGGTCGATCCTCACCTCGACGATCTGCGCGTTAAAGGCGAAGCAGCCCGCGTACTTTCGTATTTCAGCTACAACAAAGCCAACCTGGCCAGGCTCTCCAGGTCTTCGTTCAACACAACGCGATATCTCCCTCTGGCAACAAACCCGGAAAGACGTTTCCCCGAGCAAGCAAAGACGGAGGCAGCTTTTCCGGTTGCCTTTGTCGGTTCGAGCATGGTCCAACAAGTCGCGGAAGCGAGGCAAAATTTTCTGTCACTCTACGAACGCACAGCCTCAGCACAAGAACAGCGCGTCTGGCCCGGGGACACTCTCCTGCAGGCAATTTGCGAGGATCAGGCCCGGGATTTCACCCGCTTTCTGATTCCAGACTCGCTGCAAACGCGTGTGCCGCACTTCTACCAAAACAACCAGCAGCAGGGCACCTTAAATGCTGTCATGCTGATCGGTGAAATCATGGCTGCTGAAAAACGCCTCACCTATCTCAACAGTCTGAGCGATATCGGCGTGCACGTGTGGGGCGACCCGGGATGGACAGCTAACATCACAGAGGGGGTGCACTGGCACGGCTATGCAGGCCACCGCAACGAACTGAACAGCATCTACTCTTCAGCAGCGATCAACATCGATATCAGCAGACTGTACCAGATGGAAATCATCCCGATGCGTGTCTTCGATATCCTGGCGTGCAAGGGATTTCTCATCACCGAATATTCCGACGAGCTGGCAAGCCATTTTCTCATCGGGGTCGAGCTGGAGACTTACAAAACCATCGGTGAGCTGCGTGAGAAAGTGCGTTATTACCTCGCTAACCCAGAAAGGCGGCAGGACATCGCTTCACAGGGCTACCGGGCCGTCCGAGAACGGCACACGATCCGGCAGCGACTTCAGGTCATTTTCGACGCAGCCCGGATACAACAGTAAGCCCGGAGCAGCTAAAAAAAACATGAACGCGCATGCTCTGAGCTCGCATGCTGTGGTTCGGGCGGCTTTTTCTTCAGGAAGCCCCCCGGGTATCCAGTTAACTCAGCTAACGGGGCCCTGGCCCGGATACCGGCATGTGTCATTCCGGCCAGGCGCAGCGCAGTGCCGGAATCTCATCTTTTCGCGCACGTTCCTGAGTCTGGGAGATTCCGGTCTTCCCCTGCGGGGAAACCGGAATGACCGTTCGGGTACAGGCAGGTGCTCTGGTCTGACGGTCTGTTTGAAAAGATGCAATGGTGCTGAGTTTAGTGGATAACCAGAGATAAAATTTCTGAAGTTCCAGACACTTTATGTTAAAAAAAGACTTGCATCATGTTGTCTCTTCGTCTATATTTGGGCCTGTTATTTTTGCGGGAGTAGTTCAGCGGTAGAACACCACCTTGCCAAGGTGGGGGTCGCGGGTTCAAATCCCGTCTCCCGCTCTCTTTTTGCAAAGGCGGCGTAGCCAAGTGGCTAAGGCGGAGGTCTGCAAAACCTCTATTCATCGGTTCGATTCCGATCGCCGCCTCTCTTCAAGCCGGGGTGGCGAAATTGGCAGACGCAAGGGACTTAAAATCCCTCGGTCAGTATTGACCGTGCCGGTTCGAGTCCGGCCCTCGGCACATTGCCTGTTTTCACCAGCCTACATGCCTCCTTTCTCACACACCAGAGCAATCACGCTTAATTCGAACAACCCACAATACAGAAAAATTCATCGCAGCGACATGCGTCATAAATAAACACGCTACAGCCCCTTCCGATTTTTGCTCACAGATCAGCGCTTCGCACGAGGAACGGCCGTTATTTTTTCAGGCTGCAAGACACACCTTGTCCCACCACCCGGCGAGCCTGCCACGACGTGCATGAATCGGGTTACATTTAAAGTATGGAATCACACAGAATGACCTTCAGCACCAAACTCTACCCCAATACGATCTGGGGAGATCACTATCAGGGCGACTTTCAGCGGCTCATCTCAGACATCCGCGCGGCCGGGATCAGCAGTGTCATCACTCCCGTTTTCCAGGGCAGCCGCGTCTTCTTTCACACCGAACAGGATGAAACACCCTCACCCTGGGACCTGCGTGTTTTTCGCGATGCCTGCCAGGAACAGGGTCTGGCGTTCATTCCGGAATTCCCCCTGTTCCATGATCCCGATACGTTTGACAACATCGCCCAGTACCGGCCCGTGGATACCCGCGGCTCGGCTGCGATACCACAGGATTGGTACAAGCCGATCTGCCCGTCGAATGAGCCATACCGTACCTACCGGCTCGATCTGATTTTCAAGGCCATCCACGAACTGGAACCGGCAGTGATCAGCCTCGATTTCCTGCACTACCCCTACTTCCCCGGCAGTGACCAGTACCAGCAGAACCCGGTCAATCTGCCGGATTTTTGCTACTGTGACTTCTGCCTGTACCAGTATCGCGATTTCTCCGGGATACCCAACCCGCAGGATGATGTCGAGCAGTGGTTTCTGTGGCGTTCTGAAAACATCACGCTGATTCCGATTCTGATCACTGAGCATGCTGAGAAGCAGGGCATGAACTTGAAAATCATGGCCCAGATGCCCTCTGCTCCATCGCAGGAGTACCTCGAGTACCTGCGCCGGATTACAGGACAGGACCCGCGGCAGTGGCGCGATATCCTGCACATTCTCAGCCCCAACCTGCACCTGAACCGTTTCAACGTCGGGCCATCGTGGGGACTGGATATCATGGAAAATATCAGAAAGCATCACGGCCAGGATTTTGCCATCATGCCGGAAGTCGATCTGCCGTTCGTTTTTGATGCCAGCGAGCAGGACAGCAGAACCGGCGTACTGCTGGAAAGCCTGAAGAATACAGGCACGCCGGCAGTTACTCTGTTCAGTTGGGATTTATTAAGAGGGGATCAGGGGATGATCGATAAAATCACGTCTTTGGCGGGATAGAAACGCAGCGCCCGCAACCGACCGGTGGGGGTCTCCATTCGCGTGCGCTCGAGGCAGCCAGGCCTGTACCAGAGGCCTGCAAGGCTCAGCCTGAAGAATCGCGCAGAACGAGCTGTGGCGACAGGATGATCTGCTTGACCGTGGTGTCTTTATTTTCGATCTTCTCCATCAAACGCTTGACGGCCAGGTTGCCCATATCGAACATAGGCTGCTTCATGGTGGACAGGCCAAGATATGAAGACAGCTCGATGTCATCGAAACCGACGATGGCGATATCATCAGGGATACTCAGTCCGGCAGCGCGGATCGCTTTGGTCGCGCCGATAGCCAGGATATCCGAAGCACTGAAAATAGCCGTAAAATCCTTCCCGCTTTCACGCAGCAGTTTTTCCGCCGCAGCCTGCCCGGCTTTTTCATTAAAACCATCATTTTCCTGTAACTCTGCCTGATCATCCAGCCGTTCTGCCGGCAGGTAGAGCTGATCATCCGGCTCCAGCCCGGCCTCGCGCAGGGCGCGCACATAACCGGCGTAGCGCTCGCGCGCGGGCATGCTCTGGCTGTTGCCGGATATCATGGCGATGCGTTTGTGACCGTGTGAAATCAGATATCGTGTCGCCTGCAGCGCCCCATCTTCATTCTCGACACGAACGCTGTCGATTCCTGTCTGCGAACGATCGACGAGAACCATCGGCAGCTCGGCTTCGGCGTATTTTTTCTGAAATTCCTCCGGCACATCCATGGAGATAACCAGCACACCATCACAGCGTTTCTCGCGCAGGGTCCGGTCGAGAAAGTGGTCACGCTTTTCAGACTGTTCGACGTAGTACAGGATCAAATCATAAGAAATCGAGACCAGCGCCCGCTGCATGCCACGCATCAGCTCGTGATAGAAATGCCCGGTGTAAAACGGCATGATCGCGGCGATGATGCCGGTTTTGCGCCGGGCCAGGCCCTGTGCCATCGCGTGCGGCGTATAACCCAGCTCCTCGATCGCCCGCATGACGCGTTCTTTGGTCTCAGGTTTGATCTGTTGACTGTTGTTGATCGCCCGTGACACCGTGCCGATGCCGACTCTGGCGAGTTTGGCGACGTCGTAAATTGTTACTGCCATTCTTGCTGTTCCGATGAATTGGTGTTTTTGTCAATGCCGTATCCGGCCTGAATATCTTTCTTCATGAAAAACCGCAATGCCGATCGCTGGCGACTTCACTGCTGCGTGAATCCGCCGAATTCCTGGCAGAGCGTACCAAAATATATGAGCCGCACCCTGAACGTGACTCCAGGGTGCCGGCGTGCTATTTTTCTCGCTGCAAAACTCTGATCTGCATGGGCTGCAGGAAAATTTCACGGGTTTCGATCCGCTCACCCGAAATCAGATCCAACATTTTCTCTCCTTTTACCGCATTCGGCAGCGCTGTCCTCATGACGCTCGATTCGTGATTGAGCACGATGATCAGATGATCGTCATCCAGCCTGCGCTCATAGCCAACCAGGCGCTGTGAAGGGCCGTGCAGAAAAAAATCCAGTGTGCCCTCGCTGAGCACAGGGCGGCTCTTGCGCAAAGCGATCAGTTTCTGATACCAGGCAAACAGATCAGCATCGAAACGTACTTCATCCACCGGGCGTGTTTTACCCGGGATCGGGTGCGAGCGCTCGGCTTCATAGGTAGAATCCGGCCAGACCATGGGCTTGCGACAGTCGGGATCATCGCCACCCCACATACCTGCCTCGGTGCCATAGTAAATCATCGGCGCACCGGGCATGGTCATCTGAATACCAGCGATCAGCCGGAGTTTTCGCCATTCTTCTGCGGTCGGCTTGCGCGGGTCATAGTTATCGTTCTGCCCGGGGCGAGCATAATGATCATACCAGCGATCCGGATTGACGATCTGCGAGGCCAGCCTGTCAACATCATGGCTGTCCATCAAATTCTGCATGACGTAAAAATTTTCTTCGGGATAATCCGCCCGAATCTGCTCTATCTCCCGGCGAAAATTTTCTGCCGCCCGCTCCCGGTCGTTAGAATCGATAACCAGATGCTTGACAGCAACAGCGAAGCGATAGTTCATCACCGCATCAAATGCCTGCGGGCCCAGCCAGGGGGCAGCGTTGAAAATCTTGTTATTCTGCCAGTCCTCCCACCAGACCTCGCCGGTCAAATAGGCATCGGGATTGATCTCCTTAACCCAGGACCGAAACTCGGTCCAGAAAGGTATCGGCACAAGCTCTGCCACATCCAGCCGCCAGCCGTCGATACCATCCGAGGGGTCGCCGTCGCCGTTTGGGTCCATCCAGCGCTGCACCACGGCACGGATGTGCTGCCGGTAACCCGGAGCAAAATTATCGCCATATTCGCGCACTTCGGGCAAATCGCGCACGCCGTACCAGCCCTGGTAGTCAAACTCATTTTCTTCTGTAGCCGGGTCATCCCACTTTTTGATGATAAACCAGTCCTTGAAAGCCGATTTTTCCTGCTTTTCGACCACATCCCGGAAAGCCCAGAAGTTGGCGCCTGTATGGTTAAAAACCCCGTCGATGATCACCTTCATGCCGCGTGCATGCAGTGAATCGATCAAGCTGAGGAAGAGCTTATCAGCAGCACTCCAGCGCCATGTCGCAGGGTCTGCCGGGTCTTCCAGCTCCCAGAGAGCACGATCGCCCTCCGGGTCCGGCCCGAAATTATTATCGATGTGGTGATAGAGTGCCGTATCGTATTTGTGCAGCGAAGGCGATTCAAAAACAGGGTTGAAATAGATCGCCGTGACACCCAGTTCCTGAAGATAGTCGAGACGATCGATCACACCCTGCAGGTCGCCACCATAGCGGCGAATTCCGGTTTCGCCATAAAAACCTTCTGTCGTGGCATGTTCCCATGGCTGTAATTTATGCCAGTCCGAAGTCCAGGGATGAATCTGCCAGCTATCGCTGAAAGTATAGGGCCAGCCACCCAGCATATCGATTATTTTTGGATCATTGCTGCGATCACCATTACTGAAGCGTTCGGGAAAAATCTGATACCAGATTGCCTGCCGTGCCCACGAAGGGACATTTGCTGTTTTGTCCTGTGCATGTGCATGCCCGGGGCCAGATAAGAACCAGGCAGCTAACAGAGCACAAAAAGCACACGACCTGAAAAATCTATAAAGCGAGTTATAAGTCATTTTAACCTGAAAATTCATTCAAACGTATTGTCTGGTTATCCAGTTTACTCAGCTAACCGGGTCTGAGCCGGGCAAAGCGTACCGCGACATTCATGTCGCGTCCCTGCCCCGTGCACTGGGGTATGCTGAATAACGCACAGTATCGTGCTTCGCGACATAAATGTCGCGGTACGAGTCGGGCTCGCCTGTGTGTCATACCCAGGCCAGAATCCCAACCCACACAATCTGAGAAAGAGTCCAAAAATGCAACCGTGCTGAGTTCAGTGGATAGCCGGAAAGGTATTGTCCGGGTATCCAATTAACTCAGCAAACCGGGCCTGACCCGGATACCGGCATCTGTCATTCCGGCCAAGCGAAGCGCAGTGCCGGAATCTCATCTTTTCCGGCACGTGCCTGAGTCCGGGAGATTCCGGTCTTCCCCTGCGGGGAAACCGGAATGACGGTTCTGGGGCAGGCATGTGCTGCTGTCACCCGGTCTGGTTGA
>DRLW01000586.1 GCA_011375275.1 Bacteroidota bacterium | reverse complement strand
GTAGCGCCCGCCGATCACTTTGGGGAATGTTGCAAAGGGCGCTGTGCCGCTCATCATGCCCTCGCTGATGGCGGTGAGCACATCCTGGTACAGCGGTTCGCCGGCGCTGCCGGGTTCTTTGGTGCGGTCGAGGACGGCCACGACTTTGGCGGTGGGGGGAAGCGCCGCCAGCAGATGCGCTGCAGAAAAGGGCCGGAACAGCCGCACTTTGACCATGCCGAGATTTTCGCCGCGGGCATTCAGGTAGTCGATCGTTTCCTCGGCGGCGTCGCAGCCCGAACCCATGAGCACGATCACCCGCTCGGCTTTGGGCGCGCCGTAGTACTCGAACAGCCGGTACTGGCGGCCGGTCAGGCCGGCAAAACGATCCATGGCCTGCTGCACGATTTCCGGCGTGGCCAGGTAGTAGGGATTCACCGTCTCGCGGCTCTGAAAATAGGTGTCGGGATTCTGCGCTGTTCCGCGGATGAACGGCCGGTCCGGTGACAGGGCGCGCTGCCGGTGAGCCTGCACCAGCTCGTCGTCGATCATGGCGCGGATGGTCGCCTCGCTCAGCTTCTCGATTTTGCGGATTTCGTGCGAGGTGCGGAAGCCGTCAAAAACGTGCAGAAAAGGGATGCGGCTTTCGAGGGTAGCAGCCTGGCTGATGAGCGCGAAATCCATCGCTTCCTGGGCGGAATTGGCGAACAGCATCGCCCAGCCGGTACCGCGTGCGGACATGACATCGCTGTGATCTCCGAAAATCGACAGCCCCTGCGCGGCCAGGGAGCGGGCAGCTACGTGAAATACCGTGGCGGTCAGCTCGCCGGCGATTTTATACATATTCGGCAGCATCAGCAGCAGGCCCTGGCTGGCGGTGAAGGTGGTCGTCAGCGCTCCGGTCTGCAGCGCTCCGTGCACAGCGCCGGCCGCCCCGCCCTCGGACTGCATCTCGATCACCTCGGGTACCGTGCCCCAGAGGTTTTTGATCTTCATGGCGCTCCACTGATCGGCGTGTTCCCCCATCGGTGAAGCCGGTGTGATCGGGTAGATGGCGATGATTTCGTTGGTTTTATGCGCGATGTAGGCCGCCGCTTCGTTGGCATCGATGGTGACGTGTGATGCGGACATGTTTCTTTCCTTCAAAAAAGAGATGGGTGGGAGGATGGGTAACAGGCCGCCCACTACGCCATGGTGGAGTAGTACACAGCCTCGGAAATGCGTGACCAGCCGCTGACGTTGTCTTTGAATTCCTTGAATGAAGTATAAATTTTTCTGGCCTGCTCATCGCTGGCGATCAGCTCCTGAATGACCTCGCCGGAGTATCTCTTGAACGCTGCCAGCACGTCATCGGGAAAGCGGCGCAGTTGAACATGATGTTCATTGACCAGCTTCTGCAGGTACTCGTTGTTCTTTGCTTCGAATTCGGAAAGCATCCACGTGTTGGCTCGAAACGCGGCTGCGCGGATGATCCCCTGCAGCTCGGCGGGCAGCTTTTCGAACGCCGGCTTGCTGACGGTGAGCTCGAGAACGGTGCCGGGCTCATGCCAGCCGGGATAATAGTAGTACCTGGCGATTTTATGAAAGCCTTTGAGGTAGTCGTGGTACGGGCCAATCCACTCGGTGGCGTCGATGACGCCGCGTTCGAGGTTGGTGTAAATCTCCGCTCCTGATTTGACGATGCCCGCGCCCCCGGCTTTGTCGATCACCTTGCCGCCGAGACCGGGAATGCGCATCTTCAGGCCCTGCAGATCGCGCACGGAATTGATTTCACGGTTGAACCAGCCGCCCATCTGGAAGCCGGTATTTCCCGCAGGCATGGGCAGCAAGCCGAAAGGCGCGTAAAGCTCCTCCCAGAGCTGCAGCCCGCCACCGGACAGGATCCACGCGTTCATCTGCTGGGCATTCATGCCAAAGGGAACAGCGGCAAAAAACTGGGCTGCGGGAATTTTCCCGGCCCAGTAGTACGATACGCCATGGCTCATTTCCGCCACGCCGCTGCGCACTGCCTCGAATGCCTCGAAAGCAGGCACAAGCTCGCCTGCGCCGTAAACATGTATCTTCATTTGGCCGCCGGACATTTCCTCGACCCATTGTGCGAAGAGTTCTGCGCCCTCACCCATGACCGGAAAGCGCGGTGTCCAGGTAGTGACCATTTTCCAGCGGTATTTTTTACGGGTATGCACAGCCGGCCCGGCGTCTTCAGTGCCAGACTGACATCCGGTGAGAAGAACTGATCCTCCGGCGAGAGCTGCGGTCGATTTTTTCAGAAAGTCACGGCGTTTGATCGGATTCATGGTCTCCTTCCGTTGTTTGGCAGGGTTCTGTCATGTTGATGAGAACAGGGTGGTATGGCATGCCGGGTGATTTTTTGGGGGTGCCCTGTGACGATTCAGAAGGCGGCAAGATGGGCACACAAAATGTTCCCGGAACAAGCACACAAGTGTACCGTCCCCTGTGCATAAGCGCAAGGGAAAATTGACGGGTGCTTGCTTCTGTTACAAAAAAGTTTATATTCTGTTTTACCCCGAGTTTGGTCAGGGTATCCGGCTAACCCCGCTAAGCGGACCTGATGCCGACATCGACATCTGCCATTCCGCCAAAGCGAAGCGAAGTAGCGGAATCACGCCGGGTCAGGTGGTCTTTTGTTTCGCTTGTGGAATTGCCGCTGGAGCGGCGACCGGGGCGTCACACCGCAGGAGCGGTGTGAAGAGAAGGACGTGTTCGTCGTGCGCGATTTATCGCGCCCCGAATCCG
>DRLW01000585.1 GCA_011375275.1 Bacteroidota bacterium | reverse complement strand
GGTATAACGAGGAGAAACGAGACCTGCCCTGGCGGCGCATCTCCGATCCCTACGCCATCTGGGTGTCGGAGGTTATGCTGCAACAGACGCAGACCGTCAAAGTGCTGGACTATTTTTCCAGGTTTATCGCGCGGTTCCCGACCGTGACTTCTCTCGCCGCAGCCGAAAGCGACGAGGTGCTGAAAATGTGGGAAGGGCTGGGGTATTATGCCCGTGCCCGCAACCTGCACAAAGCCGCACAATATATCGTCGAGCATCTCGGCGGGCGGATACCGGATACCAGGGAGGCGCTGCAGAAAATCCCCGGTATCGGCGCATACACGGCTGCCGCTGTTGCCAGCATCGCGTTCGGGGAAGCTTGCGCTGTTGTCGATGGCAACGTTATCCGCGTATTGAGTAGATTATTTGCCTTTGCTGAAAGCCCGCGCAGCACCGGGGCTAAAAAATTTTTTCAGCAAAAAGCCGATGAATTGCTGGCACCGGACAGCCCCGGAGATTTTAACCAGGCCCTGATGGAACTCGGCGCAACACTGTGCACACCACGAAAACCGGGATGTCTGCTGTGTCCGCTGCAGAAGGCCTGTGCCGCCCTGCACACTCTGGACGATCCCTCGGTCTTGCCGGTCAAGAGCAGGCAGAAAGAGCGGCCGCACTATCATGTCGCGGTCGGATTGATCTGGGATGAGGGAGAGCTGTTCATCGACAAAAGGCCGGAAAACGGCATGCTCGGAGGCATGTGGGAATTCCCGGGCGGAAAAATTGAAACAGGCGAGAATGCCCGTGAAGCTGTGAAGCGGGAAATCAGGGAAGAACTCGACATCGAGGTGGAAGTAGGTGATTTTTTTATGGAGGTCAAACATGCGTACACACATTTTCGCATCACCCTGTACGCGTATCACTGCCTGTATCTTGGGGGCGAGCCGCGCCTCGATGCAGCGGAAGACTGGCGTTGGGTCCGGCCGCGAGAACTGCGGTTTTTCCCTTTTGCTGCTGCCAGTAAAAAAATCATCGATAAGCTGGAGCGCGAATTTGCCGGTGATCCGTATGGCAGAGAAAGAAACACCGGATCAGGATGAAGATGTTCTGAGCGACGAAGATATCGACAGCAAGCTGGATGAGCCGTGGAAGGTTATTCTGTTTAATGACGATGTGCATACCTTCGATGAGGTCATCCTGCAACTGTGCAAAGCTACGGGTTGCTCAACACAACAGGCGGAGAAAATTGCCCTCGAAGCACATTTTCGTGGTAAAGCAAGAGCATACAGCGGGTCGTTTGCCGAATGCTACAAGGTCGCCGGTATTTTGCGGGAAATCCAGCTCGTGGTCGAAATCGAAGGATGAACGGCGGCGCTTTTCCCCACTACGACTGCGGATTTGCCAGCACCGAGACGTAGCCGAAGTGGCAACACTTCGGGCGCACGGAGTTCTGGTTGAAAAAATGCAACCGTGCTGAGTAAAGTGGAGAACCTGTGTGCTGCAGGGTTTGCGAATTGTGCAGCCTATTTGGGGGCGCGGTAGAGGATGATAATACCTGCGACGAAGAAAATGATATTTCCCAGCCAGGCAGCAAACATGGGGGGAAGAGTTCCGGTTTGCCCGAGGGTTTGCCCGACTTTGACGGCGCCGAAATAAAAGAAACAGAAAAAGAAACTCAACGCAACACCGACGGCGCCACTCGAGCGGACTCTGCTCGCTGCCAGAGGAGCGCCGAAAAGAACGATGATGAAGTTCGCAAAGGGGAACGCGATCTTCAGATACAGGTCCACGAGCCAGCGGTCAGAGTCCCCTCCATTCCGCCTCACCTCGGTGATGAATTTTTGCAGCTCTTCGTATGACATTTCCTCGGGTTTTTTCTGCACAGCGCCGAGGTCTCCGGGCAGAAACTCAAACTCCAGCGAATCCACCGTTTCGAACAGAGTCAGCTTTTCCTGTTCTGAGCGCAGATCGCGCTTGGCCACATTTTCGAACAGCCAGTGGCCGTCCTGCCAGCGCATCAACTCTGCATCGATGCGTTCGACGATGCGGCCCTGCTCGCGCGTGATGATGCTGATTTTTTGTGCAGAGGAGTCAAAGGCATTGTAGTTGCCGATGAAGATGTAGCGGTTGGCGCGATCGTGCAGAGCCAGGTTGGCGATACTGGCCCGGCTGAAGCTGGATTTTTTATCGATATACTTTGCCTTGATTTCCGCTTTGGCCGAGTTAGCCTTTGGCACCACAAACTCGGCGAAGAAGATGATGAGAATGCTGATGGCAAAACTGCTCAGCAACAGCGGAGAGAGAATGCGTACGAGGGAAAGCCCGCTCGCCTTCATGGCGACCAGCTCGCTGTGTTTCGCCAGCATGCCGATGCTGAACATGCTCGCCAGCAGCATGGCCAGGGGCAGGGTCAGCACGATGATGTAGGGAATGAAAAAAGTATAGTACTGGATGATGATCGCGGTGGGCGTTCCTTTATCCAGAAACTCGCTGATGTTTTCGACGACATCGACGACGATGAAGATACTGTTCAGGGCGATGAGGGAGAAAAAAATAATCGCCAGAAATTTGCCGAGTATGTAGCGATCGAGAATGCGCATGCGTGTACCGGGCCTGCCGGAGTTCTGTCAGGCTGCCCTGCCCTCCCTTCGTTTTTCCCACCAATCGAGAACATAGCCGTAGAGCAGGAGCTGTCTGCGGTTTTCCTCGAAGAATCTCGAAAAGCTGTTTTCCGTCACGAGCAGAAACATCAGAAAAAGACCGCCGGCACCGACGACGATATTCGCCCGCCACATGGCCAGAAAAGGTGACATCAGACCACGATCTGCGAGGTCTTCGCCGTTGATCAGGGAAGCCCAGAAAAGCAGAAAGAAGAACAGCGACACCCCACCTCCGAAAGCCATGCCGCCGGAACGGGCCATGATGCCAAGCGGCGCCCCGACGATGATAAATACGATGCAGGCAAAGGCGATCGCATATTTTTTTTCTATTTCGACCAACAGTTTGTTTTGTTGCTTGCGAAAGTTATTGATGATGTTGACCGTTCCGCGAACTTTTTTGAAAATAGTGTTCTGTTCCGACCAGGCGATGTGCTCGGGGACCGGCCTGTTGACGCGGATTTGTCGCGCAATGGTTTTGCCTCCAGCCGTTGTTTCGGGAGGGACGACCCTGAGATGTTTTGGGGGTGAAACGTTGGTTGCACGGCTGGCAGTGGAATCCTCCACCTGTGCAAGCGAGTCGGGCAGCATGCCGAAGTCTGAGGAGAAAAGCGTCTGGAATTCTTTGCCGATCACGGCATACATTTCTGCCAGTTTTTTATCGATTTTCTGCTGGTACTCTGCGACTTCCTGACGCATCACCGCTGCGCTTTTTTCGCGGTCGCCGCGGTAGTTGGACTCGTTGCGGGTGAGAAACATGTCGGTGATATCGATGCGGACCAGGTGTCTGGGGAAAAACAGCCGTTGAAATTCATTTGGCTTCATCACATTGGTTTTCTGCATTTCACCATCAAAAAGCTCGATTTCGAGCAGCCCGTAGCGCTCATCGACGCGGATGGTTCCTCGTTCGGCAATCAGCGTTGTGGTGACATTGACCTCGCTGTAATCATTGAGCATGACGTCGTAAATTTTCGACACACCGGCGCTGTCTTCGATCGCGCTGACGAGAATACCGTAATGCGAGAGTTCGTCATACCACACACCGGGCTCGATGCGCATGGTGGGCTTTTTGCGGGCGATATCCTGCAGCAGATTGCGCAACCTGTGGTTGAAGTCCGGCAGGACGGAGTTGTTGAACCAGATGAGCAGAATCGTGAGCACGGCTCCGGCAGAAATGACCGGTGCGATGATGCGGTAGAAACTGATCCCGCTGGCTTTGATTGCGGTGATTTCATTGTCCGCACTCATCCGGCCGAACGCCATCAGCGTGGCGATCAGCGCGGCCATGGGGATGGTCAGTGCGATGATCCAGGCCAGGCTGAGGGCAAAAAATTCGATGATCACCGAAGCCGGCAGCCCCTTGCTCAGAAAGCGGTTCAGCTCCTTGAACAGCAGGTTGAGAATCCAGATCAGGGTGATCAGCGAAAATCCGCCGACAAACGGCGCGATGTGTTGTTTGAGGATATATCTGGAAAGGATAGACATGTTCCGAAAATTCGTAAGTTCGCAAAAATTCGCTGCAATCCGGAGAATTCATATACTCCGAAAAAATCAGGATGTGTTGATTTTCAGTAGCATTTATCCGTGATAGCCGGCTGTGCCGGTATTGTGAGCATACGCTGACTTATCCTGATGCAGGCGGTACTGCCTCGATCGTGCAGAGCAAATATACGAAACCGCATAAGGTGAAACAACACATTATACCCGCCACAGCGGAATTGTGCACCTGCGAAAGAGCTGATCTCAACCATTCGTTTTTTATCGGTTTCAGAAGGAACGCAAGGATGCCGATAAGCGTTTGAGAACGAGGAAGTTAGCAGGCAGGTTTTTTCTTGCCTTTTACTGTTTGAATTCTTAGCTTTTCCAGCCTTACCTACATATCCACCACACAGGAATTATTGGAGATCGCTATAGAAAGATTGGTACAAAAGGACAGCATTAAAAGGACTCATTTGCTCGGGTAAGTTCTCACTCGGGCATATTGTATCTAATCTTTTGAATTGCAACAGATGATCTCCAGGCCCTCACCTGGCAGCCCGACCGGTGTATTGAGCCGGCATGTGCTGCTGACACTCCTCGGCGTATTCGTCTTTTCTCCGTCAGCTCTCTTTTCGAGACAGCAGAGTTCAACGGCAGGGCAGAGCTACGTCAACTTCCCGCTGCGCCTGCTGGCAGACCCGCGGGCACCTCTGCAGACGGAACAGCAGTGGCTGGGTTTGTCTCTGTACGGCTATTCCGGGCGCCTGAAAATCCGCAAACCGCGCGGCATGGTGCAGACCGTTGAGCTCGACAAGACCGGCCAGTATATCGTTGCTGAGGAGCGCTACTTTAAGGTGCCGGTGCGCGTTCCGACCATTCTCACCCGCTCAGACTATTACTCCATTGCCGGAGCAACCCGCATGCAGGATGACTGGCGCAAGGCTGTTGTCGATGGTATGCTGGGCGGCGGAGCTAACCGGAAGCGCGGGCCCGGTGGTCTGAATATCGATATCCCAGTGCCGATCAAGAGCAAGACCTTCCAGAAAATTTTCGGTGGTGACAAAGTCGGTTTGAACGTGCAGGGCGATATCCGTATCAACGGCGGATTCCGCAATGAGAACCGCAGCGAGGTGCGGACAACTATTGCCCAGGGATCAAATACCAACTTCAAGATGAACCAGACGCAACGCTTCACCGTTACCGGCAAGATCGGCGAAAAGGTGACCGTGAACGTGGATCAGGACTCGGAGCGTGCGTTTGATTTTGACAACAACATCAAACTGCATTACAAGGGCTTTGATGATGAAATCATCAAGAGTATCGAAGCCGGGAATATTTCTCTCTCTCTGCCGGCAACGCGTTTTGTCACATTCAGCGGCAAAAGCACGGGCCTGTTCGGCATCAAAGCCCAGATGCAGCTCGGGAATCTGCACATCACAGCCATAGCCAGTCAGGAAAAAGGCGAAAGCCAGCAATTGAGCGTCAAAGGCGGTGCTGCCGGAAATAAGACGAAGATCAATGACTATAACTACCGCCGCTACACCTACTTTTTTCTCGACAGTACATACCGGGAAAACTGGCACAACTATGCCGAGGAATGGACACACATTGCTGCGGAATATAAAATTACCAATATCAACGTTTATAAATCTCAGCGCGGCTATGAGCAAAAAACCGAGGCGATACGCGGCTGGGCCCTGCCGGATCCTTCGGTCAAAAGCGATACCACGAAAAGCTCGAAAGAATATCACCAGGGGCATTTTCTGCTGTTAGAACCGGGATCAGACTACACCCTCTATGATGATCTCGGTTACATCGTCATGGCGCAGCCCATGCAGAAGGACGAGGTGCTGGCCGTCACGTACAAGGCCGTCAATGCCAACGGCGACAGCATTGTCGTCGGTGATCTGAACTATGACCGCTCCAGCAGCCAGCCGATTTTTCTCAAGATCATCAAGGCGGAAAATCCGCTGCCAACTTTCCGGTACACCTGGGACCTGGAGTGGAAAAATGTCTATTACCTCGGCAGCAGGAACATCCCTCAGGAAGAGTTTAAGGTCAGGATTCTGTATCAGCCGCCATCAGGTAACCTGCAGGAGGACCAGGAAACCGAAGAAGGTGTTAAATCGTTTCTCGAGATTCTCGGTCTCGATGTGCGCGATATCAACGGCGACATCAATTCGGATGGCGTCATCGATCTCGATCCCAATATCGTCGATCTCGCCCGTGGTGAAATTATCTTTCCTAACTTGCGGCCTTTTGATCCGTTGCCTTATACGGTTAACGGCGTCCGCCGGGAGTCTGAGCTGAAGGATGAGTTCCGCGAATCCGATTTTTATGATGAATCCGAGGCGAAATATCGCACCAAAATCAGCAATTTCCGCTTTACGATCGAGGTGGAATCTCAGAACCGCAGTGCCACGTTTGCCCTTGGCTTTAACGTGATCGAAGGCTCAGAGCGCGTTGTGCTCGACGGACAGGTACTCGAGCGCGGGCGCGATTATACCATCGAATATCTTTCCGGTTCTTTGACCCTGCTGAACGAGAGGGCGACGCTGCCCAACGCCAACCTCGAGATCACGTATGAGAAAAATCAGTTTTTCAAGCTGGACAAAAAGAATATTCTCGGCACGCGTGCAGAGTATCGCTTTGGCGAGCGCTCTTTTCTCGGCGCTACTCTGCTGTATCTCAACGAAACCACGATCGATCAGAAAGTTCGGGTCGGGCGCGGACCGATGCGCAACCTGATCTGGGACCTCAACGGCGCTTTTGACTTCAAACCAGAGTTTCTCACCCGCGGGCTCGATGCCCTGCCGCTGATCAGGGCATCGCAGCCTTCCTCGGTCAAGTTTGAGGGTGAAATTGCGCAGGTTATTCCCAATCCGAATACCCTGAACAATGCCGCCACCGACGACCGGGACGGCGTCGCTTATGTCGATGATTTTGAAAACTCCAAACGTCCTTCTCCTCTGGGCGTTCAGCGCAAGAACTGGACACTGGCCTCTGCACCGGAGCAGTATATCGGCGCCGACAAGCAGCGCAGCATGGCGCAGATGGGTAAGTTGATCTGGTATAACCCCTATGGCGGAATCCTGATCAAGGACGTCTTTCCGAACAGGGAAGTCAATGCCCAGACCGGTCAGACCATGGAAGCCATGTTTTTGGAATTCGAGCCCAGGCCGTATGAAGACAGACCGGTGTTCGAATCATGGGGCGGAATTCAGCGGGCGTTGCCGACAGGGTCTTTCGATCAGACCGAGAGTAAATTTCTGGAGATCATCGTCAACGGGGACAAGGGGATATTGCATATCAACCTCGGCC
>DRLW01000584.1 GCA_011375275.1 Bacteroidota bacterium | reverse complement strand
GCTCGACTTTTCCATGCCGGAGCGTTTTGAACTCGAGTACGTCGGGGCGGATGGCCAGCGCCACCGGCCCGTGATGATCCACCGTGCTATTTTTGGTTCGATCGAGCGCTTTATCGCACAGATCATCGAGCACCATGGCGGCCGTTTTCCCTTCTGGCTGTCTCCGGTACAAATTGCAGTTTTGCCATTGACCGACGCACAGGCAGATTATGCTGATGCTGTTACCACGCGTTTGAAGTCAATGGGATTTCGTGCTGAGCTCGATAGCCGCAGCGAAAAAATAGGCTACAAAATCCGTGAAGCCGAGACAGGTAAAATCCCCTACATGCTCATCCTCGGCCCGAAGGAAGTCGCTGCAGAAAAGGTGGCGGTACGCAAGCATGGCGATGGTGATCTCGGGCAGTTTACCGTTGACGAGCTGATCACAAAGCTCCATGATGAATTTAATCCGGTCAATTCGGAGAAATAGCAAATTTTACTAATTTGCTTGTTTATATGCAGCACTGACCGAACAGGCACAACAGGAAGTCAGGCATAATTGAATTCGACACGTCACCAGCAAAAGGAGAGAACTCATTAGCAAGAAGAAGCCAGCTGTCCGTATCAACAATCAGATTACGGCGCAAAATGTTCGCACGGTGCGGGATGACGGCGAACAACTGGGGATCATTCCACTGGAAGAAGCTTTACGTATTGCACAAGATGCCGGGCTTGACCTGGTGGAAGTGGCTCCGACAGCAAATCCTCCTGTTTGCAGAATCATGGACTTCGGCAAGTTCAAATATGAACAAAGCAAGAAAGACAAGTCCAACAAGAAAAAGCAAGCGACCATCAGTGTCAAGGAAATACGACTGCGGCCCAAGATTGAGGAACACGATTACGAGTTCAAGGCAAAGCATGCGCGTAAATTCATCGAAGCCGGTAACAAGGTGAAGGTTACGGTGATGTTTCGCGGCCGGGAGATGGCGCACAAGGAGTTTGGCAAGAGAATACTCGATCGCATGATCGAAGATTTATCGGATGTAGCAAAGGTAGCCAGCCCGCCTGCAATGGAGGGCCGGTTCATGGTCATGTACCTCGATAAAAAATAAATTGCACTGGAGAGCACAATGCCTAAGATGAAATCAAACCGTGCTGCAGTCAAGCGCTTCAAGCTGACAGCCAACGGTAAACTCAAGAGACGGAAGGCTTACAAGAGCCATATTCTCACCAAGAAAACGACGAAAAGAAAAAGAAATCTACGCACAGCAACCTTGGTTTCCGATGGTGATTCCAAGCGTATGATGCGTTTGATCATACCATCACTTTAGTTCGAGAAGAGAGGAAAGATAAATGCCACGCAGTAAACACGCAGTTCCATCGCAACGCCGGCGCCGGCGCATTCTCAACCAGGCCAAAGGCTATTTTGGCCGCAGAAAATCCGCGATTCGCACAGCCAAAGAGGCTGTTGACCGCGCCAGACAGTATGCTTATCGCGATCGCCGCACCAAAAAGCGCGAAATACGCCGTCTCTGGATCACCCGTATCAATGCAGCAGCACGGTTGTCCGGGATGAGCTACTCAACATTTATCGCTGGCCTGAAGAAGCATGAAATCGCCATCGATCGCAAAGTACTTTCAGACATGGCTGTCCATGACCCCGCTGCGTTCAGCAAGCTGGTCGAAATCGCTAAACAATAACGAGGCGCCAGCGTGTTAAAAAAAGTGCTGGATGAGCTCGATCGAATTCAGGAACAGTTCGATGACGAGCTCTCCGGGATAACGAGCAAAGAAAATCTCGAGCAGCTGCGCATCGCCTATCTTGGCCGCAAGGGCCACGTGACCCAGCAGTCACGTCAGATGGCCGGCCTCAGTGCTGATGAAAAGCCGATACTGGGACAAAAACTGAATTCAGTCAAGCGTCACATCCAGGATCGGCTTGATTATTTCAGGCAGGAACTGGAGGAAAAAGAGGCAGAGTCGCCAGCGATCGACCTGACGCTTCCGGGGCCTGTGCCGAATATCGGCCTTGCCCACCCGCTGATGCACGTTCTCGATGAAATCAAGGACATCTTTAAAAGTTTTGGTTTCACTGTCGAGCTCGGGGCCGAGGCTGAGACTGATTTCTACAATTTCGAAGCGCTGAATATTCCTCCGGAACATCCCAGCCGCGATCTCCAGGATACCTTTTACCTGCCCGGTGATATGGTGATGCGTACCCACACATCGCCTGTGCAAATCCGCACCATGGAGCGACAAAAACCGCCCGTGCGCATGATCGCCCCTGGACGCTGCTACCGCAAAGATACACCGGACGCCACCCACTCTCCCATGTTTCACCAGGTTGAGGGACTGGTCGTCGATGAAAATGTTTCTTTTGCTGATCTGAAAGGAATTCTGCTGGCATTCACCCGCCGCATGTTTGGGGATGAAACCCGCTTGCGTTTCCGGCCGAGCTTCTTTCCTTTCACCGAGCCGAGTGCTGAGGTCGATTTGTGGTGGGAGACGCAAAAAAACGGCGTGACCAAAGGGGCCTGGCTCGAGATTCTCGGTTGCGGGATGGTTGATCCTGCGGTTTTTGAGCACGTCGGATACGATACCGAGAAATATACAGGGTATGCTTTTGGTATGGGTATCGAGCGTATTGCCATGCTCAAATATGGAATCGATGATATCCGTCATTTCTACGATAATCACCTTCGTTTTATCGAGCAATTTCAATAACAGACTGATCGCGTTGTGAAAATAACTTTACAGTGGCTGGAAGAACTGACCGGCCTGACTTTTTCCGTGGATGAATTGGCCGAGACATTGACCATGCTCGGGCACGAAGTGGAGGAGATTTCCAGCCTGGTCCCTGATCTCACCGGAGTTATCGTCGGCAAGGTGCTCGAGGTCGAGCCGGTACCGAAATCTCACCACCTGAAAAAATGCCTCGTCGATGTCGGCAGCGAGCGCCTGCAGATCGTCTGCGGCGCAGATAATGTCGCTGCCGGCCAGCATGTCCCTGTAGCAACTGTCGGCACCACTCTGCCGGCCGGAATGACCATCCGCAAAGCGAAGCTGATGGGTGTGGAATCCAGGGGTATGATCTGCTCAGAAGCCGAGCTCGGACTTTCCAACGAGGCATCGGGCATTATGGTGCTCAATTCAGGTGCCGAGACAGGTATGCCGTTTGCGAACCTGCTCGGGGAGGATGATACTATCCTCGAGCTGGCCATAACGCCAAACCGTCCGGACTGTTTTGGTGCTATCGGCATTGCGCGCGATATCTGCGCACAGAGGAATGTGGCCTTCAACCCACCAGAGCGGCCTCACATTGAGCAGGCAGCCTCAGGCAAAGATGTCACCATTTCGTTGCAGGATCAGGCAGGATGCCCGCGCTACACTGCCCGCGTGATTCGTGGCGTTACTGTCGGGCCATCACCCGAATGGCTGGCAAGGCGCATGCAAGCCCTTGGATTGCGCAGTATCTCCAATATCGTCGATGCCACGAACTATGTCATGTATCTCACCGGGCAACCTCTGCACGCCTTCGACAACGCCAAACTCAATGGCGGAATCATAGTGCGCAGGGCAAAGCCGGGCGAGAAGTTTGTTACTTTAGACGAGATCGAGCGCGAGCTGTCCCCGAACAACCTGCTGATTTGCGATGAGAAACAGCCGGTGGCTATCGCCGGTGTCATGGGCGGGCTTAACTCAGAAGTTTCGGACGATACCACGGAGATTTTGCTCGAATCCGCTTATTTTGACCCAAAGACGATCCGTCTCAGCGCCAAGCACGTCGGGCTTTCAACCGATGCTTCCAAACGTTTCGAGCGCGGTGTAGATCCGAACGGAGTCGATTATGCGTCGGATCTGGCGACTCATCTGATCATCGAGATCGCAGGCGGCGAGGTGGCCTCTCCGCTCATCGATGCGTATCCAGAGCCTATAGCGCCGGTTGTTATCAACTTTCGCCCTGAGAGAGCGCGCAAAATCGCCGGCCACGCGATCGATGAGAAAACCATGCTGGATATTCTCAGCAGGTTGAGCTGCGGTGTGAGCCAAAAGGATGCTTCCTGGGAGGTCACGGCCCCGAGCTTCCGGCCGGATCTGACGCGTGAGATCGATCTGATCGAGGAGATTATCCGGAT
>DRLW01000583.1 GCA_011375275.1 Bacteroidota bacterium | reverse complement strand
ATAGCCCATTTCCAGTTCAAAATCCACCAGGCGGCTGGGGCCAAAAACAGGCGGCTGGTTCTCATCCGGGCGCGTTTGCCCCACCGGCCTGCGCACCGGCGTACCGCTCAGAACCACGGAGCTGGCCCGGCCATGGTAGCCGACAGGCAGGTGCAGCCAGTTCGGCATCAGGGCCTTTTCCGGCCCGCGGAACATCGTACCGACGTTGACAGCATGCTCTTTTGATGAATAAAAATCCGTGTAGTCTCCAATGTCAACCGGCAGCAGCATGGTCACCTCCCTGGCCGGCAGCAGGCAGTGCGCGCGCAGTTCCGCATTATCGCGCAGGTCGGGCGTGTCGTGGCGGAGCAAGCGGCTGACCTCCGCCCGGACGGCGCGCCATGTGTCCGGGCCCAGGGCCATGAATGTGTTCAACGATGCCTGGTCGAAGATGCCGGCCAGGGGCGGAGAAATGGACGTGAAAAAGCCTTTTTTTTCGAGCACGGCGAGGTCGAGTACAAATGCACCAATCGCCACTCCGATATGCGGGTGAGGGTCATCTCTGCGACGGAAAACGCCCCAGGGCAGGTTTTGTATGGGAAAGTCCGATCCGGGTGCCACCGGAATAAATGAGAGCAAACCCGGATCCGTGGTACTGTTCATTGCAGGCCTTTCATCATTCAGATGTTGGCGGGCTCAGGATTGCCCGCTCCGGATGTTGTGTTTGAACCGGTGTGAAGATACTCTGGAAAATCGAAAAATCTTACAAAAAATTGACGTAACCTGAAAGAAACAATTTTACGATTCTCTTCTCTCCTCTGCCTGTTTTGCGATAACCGGCAACAGCGCGGCGCCGTGCCGGAACGTGTTTGCCTCGGTTCAGGCTTTCAGCGCATGCAGGTGAAAAACAAAAAAAGGCTGGCACAGGCCAGCCTTCAGTCAGCGAACGGCTCAGCTCGCTTTTTCTTTGTTTGTGTTGATGCCAAACAGATTATAGCCCGGGCACCAGTTGAGCAAGCCGGTGAGCAGCGGGATGAGACCCAGTGCTCCCCACCAGTTCTGGTAGTAGTAGCCTGCGCCGAGCAGAATCACGCCTGCAATCAGACGAATCATCCGGTCAGTTGAGCCTACGTTCTTCTTCATTGTTTCTCCTCCTTGTATCTTTGTTGCGAAAATGATACGGTGTTTCCGCATCACTCATTACCGTACACTTCCGGCTGCGCTTCATGATGAAAGCACGTGAAAAGTGATCGGTCATGAGTCCGCAACGGTGCCTCTGTTTGGACAGGAAAAACACCGCCTCATCAGGCCAGGTAGCCAAGCGCACGCAGGGCCCGCACCGGCTCATCGAAACGGCAGCTTCCGAAAGAGATGGCCAGAGCCTCGCGGGCCGCATAGATTTCATCGCAGTCGGCGGAAAGCGAGTTCCAGGAAAAATGGTCTTCATCAAAACGAAAATGAGCCGGGTTTTCGTCTGCCAGGATTTCCTCGAGTTGTTCTTTTTCGAGATCATGCGTCCAGAGCAGAATGGCTGCGCCGAAAACGTTGAAAAAACCGTGCACATGGGTGCCCTGTGTCTCGTCAAAAGAGCGTACGGGCTGATCCAGCCCGGCGTTGAATTTGATCGGGATACCGGCCTTGCGACAGGCGAGCAGGGCATGCGCCAGCGTTGCCACAGAAGGGATGGCACCGGGGCTCGAGCCACCGCAACGGAGTTTATAGCCGGGCAGCAATGCAGGCAGCTCATCTGTTTCCTGCACGTGCTCCCGGAACCGTTTTATCCCCTGCACGACGCTGTCAATGCTGGCCTCGGCATTGCGTGCCTGGTATCCTTCGAAAAAGGGCGTGTAGCGCAGCGGCCCCGCAAATTTGCTGTAGCCGTGGACGACTTTGATCAGATCGAAAATCACGCCATCATCACACTCGGCGATCACTTCTTCCGGCAGCGCCATCTCCAGCACATCGACGAGCACACTGCGGCCGTTGTTGTGCTGGAATTTGCTGACGAAATCCATGTCCAGGCGCAGTTTGGCAAGAAACTCCTCGATCGTTCTGCCACCGCTGCCCAGTACGGCAAAGGCAAATGGAGGGTTCTGGTGGAAAAGCTCGCTGTGATACAGGGTCAGTTCCGGCAATCGAATCGCCGGGCAGATGAAACGGCCGAGCATCCAGGCATCCTCACCGCTGCGATACGATGCATAGTTGCCGATTGCCTCTTCGATGCGCAGGCGCGCAGGCGGAAAAATACCGGCGTAGTCGATGATTTGGTCGAGAAAACGGTGCAGGCTATAGAGCATGTATGATCATTCCGTTGCTTTTCATCCGGGTGCGCTGCGCGAATAGCGCGAGCGTTTATTTGTGAACAGGCCGGCCGAAATTCATCAGACCGATTTTCATCCGGGTATCCAGTTAACTCAGCAAACCGGGCTCGGCTCAGCTACCGGCATCTGTCATTCCGGCCAAGCGAAGCGCAGTGCCGGGATCTCATCTTTTCGGACACGTGCCGAAGTCGGGGAGATTCCGGTCTTCCCCTGCAGGGAAACCGGAATGAGCGTTCGGGGGTAGGCACGTGCTGTTTGTCACACGGTCTGGCTGAAAAAATGCGACCGTGCTGAGTTAAGTGGATAACCAGTCGATTTTCAGGCTAAAATGTGGTAAACCATGCGAAAAAGCAACCCTTTTCGACCGACATGGGTTGTTGAACTTCTACCGCGCGTGCCATACCTGCCCGGGCCCAGTGCGGAGCACACGCCGGATCAGTCTTGCGCAAAGAGCTCATTTGGGGTTAAATCGGGATATAAAAAAAGCGCCCGGCATGCTACCGGACGCTGTATGATTGCTACAGGGCTGTTTGGCCCGTTCATTTGTCTTTGAGCATATTGCGCAGAACGGTTTGCAAAATTCCCCCGTTGCGATAATAGATGATCTCCACGGGGGTGTCGATGCGAACCAGCGCACGGAAGGATTTTTTCGTGCCGTCATCGCTTTCTGCCGTCACTTCGACGTCCTGCAGAGGTTGCAGATCATCGGAAAGCGCGATGGAGAATTTTTCCTCTCCGCTCAGGCCGAGAGAAGCGACAGACTCGCCTTCCTTGAATTGCAGGGGCAGGACACCCATGCCGACCAGGTTGCTGCGGTGGATGCGCTCGAAGCTTTCTGCCAGGACAGCGCGCACGCCGAGCAGAAATGTGCCTTTGGCAGCCCAATCCCGCGAGCTTCCGGTGCCATATTCCTTACCGGCGAGAACGATCAGCGGCACACCTTCTTCTTTATATCTCATCGCAGCATCGAAAATGCTCATCTGTTCGCCATCGGGGAGGTGGCGTGTATAGCCGCCCTCGGTTCCGGGCGCGAGTTTGTTGCGCAGCCGGATGTTGCCGAAGGTGCCGCGCACCATGACGCGGTCATTGCCCCGGCGCGAACCAAAGGAGTTGAAGTCTTTCGGCTCGACGCCGTGCTCGCGCAGGTAGCGCGCTGCCGGACTGTCTTTGGGGATGGCGCCGGCCGGCGAAATGTGATCCGTGGTGATCGAATCGCCGAGAAGCGCCAGCACACGCGCACCGGCGATAGAGCGGATCGGCTCCGGTTCCGGACTGAGATTTTCGAAAAAGGGCGGTTCCTGAATATAGGTTGAACTCGCCTGCCATGCATACAGGGCGCCGCCGGAGACTTCGATTTCTTGCCATTCCGGGCTGAAGGCATTGACATCGCTGTACATGCGCTTGAAATTTTCCGGATCGATGGCTTTGTCCATGACCTCGGCTATTTCCTCTGAGGTGGGCCAGATATCCTTGAGATACACCTCTTTTCCCTCTTTATCGGTGCCCAGCGGTTCGTTGGCGAGATCGATATCCACCCGCCCGGCAAGGGCAAAGGCAACCACCAGCGGTGGCGAGGCCAGATAGTTGGCCTTGACCAGTGGATTGACGCGGCCTTCGAAGTTCCTGTTGCCGCTCAGCACAGAAGCTGCGACGATATCAGCCTGCTGCACAGCGCGGGCTACCTCTTCGGGCAGCGGCCCGCTGTTGCCGATGCACGTGGTGCAGCCGTAGCCGACGGTATTAAAACCGAGCTGGTCGAGGTAGGGCGTGAGACCGGACTGCTGCAGATATTCAGTGACGACACGTGAACCCGGCGCCAGGCTGGTTTTTACGTACCCGGGAACGCGCAAACCGCGTTCGACCGCTTTTTTCGCCAAAATACCTGCTCCGAGAAGCACAGAGGGATTACTGGTGTTGGTGCAACTGGTGATGGCAGCGATGACCACAGAACCGTGGCTGATTTCGAGACCACCGTTATTATTTTCCACCGTGGCGGTACGGTGCAGCGCCTCGCCGTGCAGGTCAAAACCACGCTTGTCTGTGGGGGCTTGCAGAGTCTCTTTGAACGCTTTTTTCATCATCGGCACGCTGATGCGGTCCTGCGGGCGTTTGGGCCCCGCAAGGCTGGGCTCGACAGTGCTGAGGTCGAGCTCGATACTGTCGCTGAAGATCGGTTCGGGGCTGTCCTCGGTGTGGAACAGACCCTGCTCTTTGGTGTAGCGTTCGATGAGCTGCACCAGCTCTTCCGAGCGGCCGGTGCGGCGGAAATAGTTGAGCGATTCCTCGTCGATGGGGAAGAAGCCCATGGTTGCGCCATACTCCGGCGACATGTTGGCGATCGTCGCTCTGTCCGGCAGCGACATGTGCCGGATGCCCGGGCCATAATATTCGACGAATTTGCCGACCACGCCCTTTTCACGCAGTATCTGCGTCACTGTCAGGGCAATGTCCGTCGCCGTGGCGCCTTCCTGCAGCTCGCCGGTGATGCGGAACCCGACGACCTGCGGTGCCAGCATGTAGATCGGCTGGCCGAGCATCACAGCCTCGGCTTCGATGCCACCGACGCCCCAGCCGACGATGCCGAGACCGTTGATCATCGTGGTGTGCGAGTCGGTCCCCACCAGGCTGTCGGGATACACGACCTGCTCTTCTCCGTCTGGTGCTGTGAGAACACCGCGCGCGAGATATTCGAGATTCACCTGGTGCACGATACCGACACCCGGCGGCACCACACGGAAAGTATCAAAGGCCTGCTGGCCCCATTTGAGAAACTCATAGCGCTCGCGGTTGCGCTGAAATTCGATCTGCATATTGCGCTGCAGCGCATCCGGACGGGCAAATGTATCGACCTGAACCGAGTGATCCACGACCAGCTCCGCCGGAATCAGCGGCTCGATTTTTCGGGGATCCCCCCCCAGTTTTTTCATCGCCGATCGCATGGCAGCAAGGTCCACCAGAGCCGGCACGCCGGTAAAATCCTGCAAAACCACACGGGCGGGATTAAAAGGGATTTCGACCTGCGCGCCTTTACCGTCCCAGCGGGCCAGCTTTTCCACATCCTCGCGCCGGACGATGTCGTCGTCGCAGTTGCGCAACAGGGATTCTAACAGAACTTTGACTGAAAACGGCAGGCGGGAAACCGAGGCGATGCCTTCTTTTTCCAGCCTGGAAAGATCATAAAGAACCATCTTGTCGGAGAACGTCCTGCGTGCTCCGAAAAGGTTTTTGTTGGGATTGCCCATGCTGTACTCCTGAGCTTAGGGGTGAAAATTCGAGAATATACACTCTGGTCATCAGGGTGTATCGATGCGGTTGTCTTTATTATTATGAAAAGGCGGCTCTCACCGGCAGTTGCGTGCTTTAAGTGAGCTATAATGGAGCCTCCTCTCTCCTCTCTCTCGTCACACCGCTCCTGCGGCGTGACGCCCCGGTTGCCGCTCCCGCGGCATTCCACAAGCGAAACGAACAGGCGTCTGCTCCGACAGCGTGCACCTTGCCGGGCCTAACCGGAAAAATTGGCGACTTCCGGGCACGATAAACGTTTTGTCTCGCTCCCGGTCTCTATGCCAACCCCGGTTAGCTGAGTTAACTGGTCTGGCCCAGTAGCTGGCATCTGTCATTCCGGCCAAGCGCAGCGCAGTGCCGGAATCTCATCTTTTCGGTCACGTGCCTGAGTCTGGGAGATTCCGGTCTTCCCCTGCGGGGAAACCGGAATGACAGTTCTGGGGTAGGCATGTGCTGTTGTCACGCGGCCTGGTTGAAAAAATGCAATCGTGCTGAGTTAAGTGGATAACCAGATGGATACCCTCATAATTCACAGATAATCATCATCTTATGATGAAAAATGTTCTGGTGGATATCTGGCTTCTCGGGTTATGAATAAATCTGGACATAGTAAGAAAAATAATCCATTAATGGTACAAGAAACT
>DRLW01000582.1 GCA_011375275.1 Bacteroidota bacterium | reverse complement strand
CTGATGAGCTGGAGTGTATAGGCGAGGCCCTGGCTACAATTGAACAGGAATTTTCGAATGATCAGTTTACGTTTTTGCCCTCAGATGAGGATATTCACGTTGCCATCGAGCGTCGCCTGACCGAGCTTGCGGGTGCGGCTGGTGCGCGCATCCACACGGGGCGCAGCCGAAACGACCAGGTCGCCACCGATGCACGGCTGTGGATCCGGCGTATGGCCGGGGACTGGCGCGAGGCTCTGCTCGCCCTGCAGACAACCCTGCTGGCCCGGGCCGAAGAGCATGTCGATACCGTCCTGCCCGGCTACACTCACTGGCAGCAGGCCCAGCCCATTCTGTTAGCACATTATCTGCTGGCGATTTTCTGGGGCGTGGATCGTACAGTGCAGCGTCTCGATGAATATCTCGCGCGCTTTGACGAGTGTCCCCTTGGCTGTGGTGCGCTTGCCGGCAGTGCCTTCCCGGTTGACCGCGAGCGCCTGGCGCAGGAGCTCGGTTTTGCTCGTCCCTCACCGAACAGCATCGATGCCACCGGCGACCGGGAAGTTTTTGCCGAGTTGCTGTTTGTCATCAGCACGCTGGCGACGCTGCTCAGCCGGGTGTGCGGCGAGCTGCAAATATGGAATGCGCGTGAGTTCGGCTTTATCGAGTTCGCCGATGCCCATGCCACCGGCAGCAGCATGATGCCGCAGAAGAAAAATCCCGACGCCATGGAGCTGATCCGCGGCAAGGCTGCCGCCGCGATAGCCGCAGGCACACAGTTGCAGGTTTTGAGCAAAGGCTTGCCCCTGACCTATAACCGGGATTTGCAGGAAGACAAACCGGTGACCTTTCGCATGCTGCAGGAGATAATCCTGACCACCCGGCTGTTCGATGAAGCCCTGGCCGGGGCCGTATTTCACAGCGAGCGAATGGCCGCAGCCCTCGATGATAATCTGCTCGCGACCGACCTGGCCGATTACCTCGTGGAAAAGGGTGTTCCCTTCCGTCGGGCGCATGAAATTGTCGGGCAGGCGGTGCGCCGCGCGCTGGAAAAAAAGTGTGCCCTCATGCAGTTGTCGTTGCAGGACCTGCGTGTGTTTTCAGAGGTTTTTGAGCAGGATGTTTTTGAAAAAGTTACCTTTGCCAACAGCCTTGCCCGGCGCAGCAGTACCGGTGGCACGGCCCCCGGAGCGGTGCGGCGTCAACTTGCCGCGGCCAGAGAGAGTTTGAGCGAGTATGGAGATGAATGAGCAGAATATTTTCTCCATATACCGGAACATGCAGGGGAACCTGTGCCCACGCCCATGGCCGCATAAGACCAGACAGAACCTCCGGATGGCTGCGTCGCTTCCCGCCGGACAGGTACTGTGAGATAACAAACATTTTTGCAACAGAGATACCATCATGAAAAAAGAAAAAAGCACCACGGGTGATCCTTTTCTCATTACAGTCGCTTCGGCAGAGCATGTCCGGTATGCCGAAGAGCTTTCGAAGCTGATCGAGCAGAGCGCAAAAGCGCGGCAGATCGGCATCGCCAAGCGCGAGCCGGAGTACATCGCTGAAAAGATGCGCCAGGGAAAGGCAGTGATTGCCCTGCACGAGAGCGGCGATGTCGCGGGGTTCAGCTATATCGAAACCTGGAGTCACAATAAATATGTGGCCAACTCCGGCCTGATTGTGGCGCCGAAGTTTCGCAACATGCACCTGGGACGGCGCATCAAAGAAGCGATTTTTGAGCTGTCGCGTAAAACTTTTCCGGATGCGAAGATTTTTTCCATCACCACCAGCCACGCGGTCATGAAGATGAACACGGATTTGAACTTCAAGCCCGTGCCTTTTTCCGAGCTGACCGATGACGAAGAGTTCTGGGACGGCTGCAGGACGTGCAAGAATTATGATATTCTGACCAAAAACAACCGCAAATACTGTGTTTGCACCGGCCTGCTGTATGACCCGGCGCAGGAGAAGAAAAAGCCGCTGATAGCACGGGATAACCGCACCGTTGTGCTGGCCTTCAGTGGCGGGCTGGATACGTCCTATTGCGCTATTTATCTCGCGCAGGAGCTGGGGCTCGATGTGCACTCAGTGGTCGTCGATACCGGCGGATTCAGCGAGCAGGACCTGAAAGAGATCGAAGAGCGGGCGCGTTTGCTGGGCGTGAAGAAGCACGTCGTGCTCGATGAGCAGAAGGCTTTTTATGACCGCTGCATCAAATATCTCGTTTTCGGCAATGTACTGAAGAACAACACGTACCCGCTGTCCGTCAGCTCTGAGCGTATCTTTCAGGCGCTGGCGATCGCCAACTATGCCAGGGACGTCAACGCCGGCTATATCGCTCATGGCAGCACTGGTGCCGGTAACGATCAGATTCGCTTTGACATGGCGTTCAGCATTCTCGCCCCGGAGGTGGAAATCCTCACGCCGATCCGGGACCAGGCACTGTCGCGAAATGAGGAGATCGAATATCTGCGCCGCCACGGCATCGAACTCGACTGGGAGCAGGCGATGTACTCTATCAACAAAGGCATCTGGGGAACGTCTGTCGGCGGGCGCGAAACCCTGAATTCCTATGAATATCTCCCCG
>DRLW01000581.1 GCA_011375275.1 Bacteroidota bacterium | reverse complement strand
TGCTCTACATGACCTGCGGCACCCAGGATGACCGCGACAGGATTCGCGCACAGATGGGAGAGCCGGACAGCATCATTACCCGGGGCGCTGACCCTTTCTGGCGCGAGACGTGGTACTACGATCAGGCTGGCGTTGCTTACGAATTCCGGCGCACGGCAGGATGCGGTGGTTCAGGTGATGTCTATCTCAATTTTCAGTATTTTTACGCACCCCAGCCGGACAGTCTGTTGGTTCCCACAGAACTGCCTTTGAAGACCAATCCGATCGATATTTTTTAACAGAACGCGGGGCAGCACCCAGAAACTGCCGCGAACAAGCAGGCAGCAAGCAAATCACCCATCGGGACTGTCAGACGCTTCAGCCTGTCTCCGCACAGCCCGGACAAGCAAAGCAGGATAGCAATGGAAACCAGAGATCTCGTCGCCTACCTCGATCAATTCCTCAGAATCAACGAAATCCGTGATGCCTCGATGAACGGCCTGCAGGTGCAGGGAACCAGCGAGGTGAATAAAATCGGTTTTGCCGTCGATGCCTGTGTGGACTCATTCAAAGCCGCGAAAGAGGCCGGCGTGGATATGCTCATCGTGCACCACGGCCTGTTCTGGGGCGAACCTCTGGCCGTCACCGGCTCGCACTACCTGCGCATGCGCGCGCTGATCGAATGGAACCTCAACCTCTACGCCGCGCACCTGCCCCTGGATGCCCACCCGGAGGTCGGTAACAATGCGCAACTGGCGCAGGCGATGGACTTGCAGATAGAATACTATTTTGGTGAATACAGCGGTACACCGATCGCCGTCTTTGCCCGCAGCGATCGCAAGATTACCGCGCAGGAGCTGCTGCAACGCGCGCAAAAGGCTATCGGTGACCACGTCCGGCTGGATGCCTTTGGCCCGGATGAATTCCGCAACATCGGCATCTGCAGCGGCGCCGGGGCCTCCATGCTGCCGGAAGCGAAAAAGATCGGCATCGATGCGTTCATCACCGGTGAGCCGCGACATGGCTTTTATCACTACTCCAAAGAAGAAAGTGTGCACGTGCTCTACGGACGGCATTATGACACTGAAACCATCGGGCTGAAAGCGCTGGCTGATCACCTCGAAGACCTCTTCGAGCTCGACACCGAATTTTTCGACATCCCGACAGAAATTTGATCACCCGAAGCGTTCCTCTGTCCACGGATCACCGTGCATGTGATAGCCGTTTCTTTCCCAGAAACCGGGTGCATCCTCAGCGATGAACTCCAGGCCATTCAGCCATTTGGTGCTCTTCCAGAAGTACAGCTTGGGCACAAGCATGCGCAAAGGCCCTCCGTGCTCGATGGCCAGGGGTTTTTCACCAAATTCATACGCCAGCAGAACATCGTCATCGAGCATGTCTTTGAGCAGCAAATTTGTGGTGTAGCCTCCATACCCGTGCTGCATGACGGCTTTGGCTTCGGGCAGGGGGCGTGCCTTTTCCAGGATAGCCTGAAAAGGGATACCTGTCCAGCGGGTATCGAGCATACTCCATGTGGTGACGCAGTGGATGTCTGTTGTGATCGAACGTTTTGGCAGCGCCATGAGCTCGTCCCACGTCAACTCTAAGGGGTTTTCTACCAGTCCCCATACATTCAACCTGAACTCACTTTTATCGATGACCGGTGTTTCGCCGTAGGTCAGCACCGGGAATTTTTTTGTGATGTGCTGACCAGGTGGAATCCGGCCGGCCTGCGCAGCGCCGGATTGCTTCGTACCCGCGGTCTTCTTCAGCCGTTCTACTTTTCGCAAAGGGTCTATCGGTGCCATTGTTCCTCCGGAGTGTTGCATGTTCAAAAAAGCATGACAGAGATAGTTCTGTCTTATGCTCATAAATCCGGGTGCACCTGACGACACCCGGACCGGTCAATGTATTAAAGTGTGCTCAAACAGGCAAACACAAAACCGGTACCGTGGATTCCGAAAAATAGTGACAGGCTTCCCGAATCTGATAATCGTTTTTCGTTTTGAACCAAAAATGCCGGAGTTTTGCACGGCAACTTATTGTTTTTATTTGACCAATAAAAAACAGACACAACCGCTCCCATGGCACGGAGATTGAACTTGCCGCAGCGTGTCCCACAGTGGAAAAACGAGCAGGCACGGGGCGAAAGGTGCTCTGATTTTTCCGTCTCCGGGGATTTCACCCCGCAATCGAGTGATAGCCAGAAAACGCTGCCGCTCTCCTTATGTAAAACACAATTCCATAAGGAAAACGGTGAGAACTCAGTTCACACACAGGGCCAGACTCACGCAAACAGGAAGTGCATTTGATGAACAAAAAAAGCAAACCTTCCGCCTACACTCTTCCGGCTTCCCAACTGCAAAAAATCATCGATCTGCTGCACGAGCAGGGCTACACCGTCATCGGCCCGCAGCGGCAGGACAACGCCATCATCTACGATGAAATCACCTCGACCGATGCCCTGCCCGCGGGCTGGACCGATGTGCAGGAGGGCGGCACCTACCAGTTGCAGCGACGTGATGACGACGCCTGGTTCGGCTATGCGGTCGGGCCGCACTCATGGAAACAGTTTCTCTTCCCGGCAAAGAAAAAGCTCTTCACTATCGAACGCGAAACGTTTCGCGCGCAGGCTGAGCCGGCAGACAAAACCCGGTATGCTTTTCTCGGCGTCCGCTCCTGTGAGCTGCACGCGATCGCCATCCAGGATAAAGTCTTCCGCGACGGGCCGTATGCTGATCCGGCGTACAGCCGCTTGCGCAACAATGCTTTTTTCATCGCCGTGAACTGCACCGAGCCGGCAGCCACCTGCTTCTGCAGCTCGATGAACACCGGACCGGGCGCTGAGAGCGGCTACGACCTGCTTCTGACCGAATTGATCGACAGCGGGCAGCACGAATTTCTCATCAGCTCCGCCTCGGCAAAAGGGCGCGCTCTGCTCGGCAAGATGGAACTGCCCGAAGCAACACCGGCGGCACGCGAGCGCGGCCAGGAGTTGCTCGCCCGGGCGGCGGACAAAATGCATCGCCGCATGGATGCTGAAAAAGCCCGCAAGCTGCTGTTGGCCAACCCCGAACATCCGCACTGGCAGGAACTGGGCGCACGCTGCCTGAGCTGCGCCAACTGCACCATGGTTTGCCCGACCTGCTTCTGCAGCACGGTCGAGGATGTCACCAGCCTGACCGGTGACACGGCGGAACGCTGGCGGCGGTGGGATTCCTGCTTCACCATGGGGCATTCCTATATACACGGCGGTCACATCCGCTCCTCCGGGGCAGCGCGTTATCGCCAGTGGCTGACGCACAAGCTGGCAACCTGGGTCGATCAGTTCGGCGTCTCCGGCTGCGTCGGCTGCGGGCGGTGTATCACCTGGTGCCCGGTCGCTATCGATGTGACCGAGGAGATCACGAAATTCGAGCCTGTGACACAAGAGACGGCTGCCTGATCGCCGTCATTTTTTGGAGCGTGTGGGACAGAGAATGTGGTGTGTGGCAAACAAGTCAAGGAGTACACTATGGAAAATCTCAAAAGTGTGATCGGCGAACATCCTTTTATGCAGGGGCTGGATGAACACACCCTGGATACCCTTGTAGGATGTGCATCAAATGTACGCTACAATGCCGGGGACTACCTTGCGCGTATGGGACAACCGGCAGAACATTTTTTCATCATCCGGCACGGTCACGTATCGCTGGAAATCAATGCCGGGCCGCGCGGCATCATCGGCGTGCACACGGTTGAGGCAGGTGATGTGCTCGGCTGGTCCTGGCTGATCGAACCGTACAAATGGCACTTCGACGCCCGTGCTGTCGAGCTGACGCGGGTGATCGCTTTAAACGGAGAGTGTCTGCGTAAAAAATGTGAACAAGACCACGACCTCGGCTATGCCCTGATGAAACGCGTTGCCCAGCTCATGGAACAGCGCCTGACCGCAACCCGCATGCAACTGCTGGATATGTACGGCACCCATGTCTGAACCCGGTTTTCAGTTGTTTCACCCGGCCTGAATCACAGGAGATATTCATGGCAGCACTAACAGACCCGATGCTTCCCCGGCCATTTCGCATCGAAAAAGTCACGCACGAGACCGCAGATACCTTTACCTTCGAACTCTCACAACAGCAGGCTGACGGCGACGGCAGATTTGACTTTGCCTGCGGCCAGTTCAACATGCTCTACACCTTCGGCACCGGTGAAATTCCGGTTTCTATCAGTGGGGACCCGGCAAAACCGCAACGGCTGGTCCATACCATCCGCGCGGTAGGCAGCGTAACCCGGGCGATGAAAAAACTGAAAAAAGGCGACACCCTGGGCGTGCGCGGCCCATTTGGCAGCGCCTGGCCGGTACAGCAGGCCGAAGGCAACGATGTCATCATCATCGCCGGCGGGATCGGCCTTGCCCCTCTGCGCCCGGCGATCTGTTCCATCCTGCAAAACCGCGAAAAGTATGGCCATGTCGCGCTGCTCTACGGCGCGCGCACGCCGCAGGACATCCTGTTTGAAAAAGAACTGCGCGAATGGCGCGGCCGGTTCGATATGCAGGTGATGATCACTGTCGATCACGCCGTGGGCACGTGGAAGGGCAATATCGGCGTGGTGCCGGACCTGATCAAACGCGTGAAAATCGATCCGGATAACACCATCGCCATGGTCTGCGGGCCGGAAATCATGATGCGCTTCTGCGTCATCGAGCTGCACAACCGCGGGATGGAGCACGACACTATTTTTGTCTCCATGGAACGCAACATGAAATGCGGTATCGGCCTGTGCGGTCATTGCCAGTATGGCCCGGAGTTTATCTGCAAAGATGGCCCGGTCTTTCCTTTTTCGAAAATTCGCACGCTTTTTGACATTTACGAACTCTGAGCTTGCGCCGATGCGCTGCACACCAAGCAAACGGAACCCACTATGGCTGAAATAAAAAAACCGAAACTCGCTGTCTGGAAATTCGCATCGTGCGATGGCTGCCAGCTCAGCCTTCTCGACTGCGAAGATGAACTGCTCGCCGTTGCCGAAAGCGTGCAGATCGCCAATTTCCCCGAGGCCTCGCGCGAGATCATCAAAGGGCCATACGATATTTCCCTCGTCGAAGGCTCGATCACCACGCCGCACGATGCTGAACGCATCCACCGCATCCGCAGGCAGTCCAGACTGCTGATCACCATCGGGGCCTGTGCCACCGCGGGCGGCATCCAGGCGCTGCGCAATTTCACCTCGGTGGACAGTTACGTCACCACTGTCTATGCCACGCCGGCCTACATCAGCACGCTGAAAAAATCGACGCCGATCTCCGAGCATGTTCCTGTCGATTTCGAGCTGCGCGGCTGCCCGGTCAATAAATACCAGTTGCTCGAGGTCATCAACGCCTACCTCAACGGCCGCAGGCCGAACACACCGCCGCACAGCGTGTGCATGGAGTGTAAGAGCAAAGGCCTGGTCTGCGTCGCGGTGGCGCAGAAGACGGTCTGCATGGGGCCGCTGACCCACGCCGGCTGCGGCGCTCTGTGCCCGGAATACAACCGCGGATGCTTTGGCTGCTACGGCCCGAAAGAAACGCCGAACACCGCTTCTCTGGCCGCATGGTGGCGCGAACACGGCGAAAAAAATACCGATATCATGCGTTCGTTCCGTGGATTCAATGCCTACGCTGAACCGTTCCGCAAAGAGAGTGAAGCCCATGAAAACATCTGATGCTCCGAAAAACAGCACGATCAAAGTCGATTATCTGGCCCGGGTCGAGGGTGAGGGTTCGCTGTATGTCAAGATCAAAAAAGGGCAGGTCACGGATGCCAAATTGAAGATTTTCGAGCCGCCGCGATTTTTCGAAGCCTTTTTGCGCGGCCGTACCTGGAAAGAGCCGCCGGATATCACCGCGCGCATCTGCGGCATTTGTCCGGTGGCTTACCAGATGAGTTCGTGCCACGCCATCGAGGACGCGTTCGGCGTAAAAATTTCGCCGGAAATCCGCGAGCTGCGGCGGCTGCTCTACTGCGGCGAGTGGATCGAGAGCCACGTCCTGCACGTGTACATGCTGCACGCGCCGGATTTTCTCGGCTATCAGGATGTCATCGCTCTGTCCAAAGATCATCCCGAGGCGGCGCAGCGCGGTCTGCGGATGAAAAAAATCGGCAACGA
>DRLW01000580.1 GCA_011375275.1 Bacteroidota bacterium | reverse complement strand
TGGCGCCGTTTGCTGCGCTCTTTGCGCAAAACGACTTGTGAGTTTTCTTTCACATGGGTAGCAAACCACTCCGGTTCGCGCATGTTCGGTATCGGTGTCAGTTTGCCTTCCGGTTGCGCGGCCAGGGTATGGCACGAGCTGCAGTTCTTTTCAGCAAAGAGCTGCTTGCCGGCAATTTTATATACCGGCAGATCCTCGTTGCCCGCAGGTTTTTCCTGTGCCGTTAAAGCGTAAACCGTGAGGCTGAACAGTATGAGCAAGTCGATGCGAAAAAATCGTTTCACGCTGTGTTCCTTTGTTATTTTGGGTGATCAGTCGTTGGGGGCTCCGTTTTCGATCCATCGTTTGATTTTGTCGATAGCCGCCTGCGAAAGCTGGCCTCCGACAGGCATCCGTCCTCCGGCCTGCGGATTTCCGGTAATTTTCATGTATAACAGGCTGCCGTCAGGGTCGTTGGGAATCACGCGGACGACCGAATAATTCGGCGACGTCACGTTGACGAGATTGCCGTAGGCTTCACCTTCTTCCAGGCTCAAAGATCCGCTCGTTGAACCATTGCCATGGCACCCGCTGAAGGCACAGCTCTGATTAAAAACCGTGCTCTGGATTTGCGAAAAAGTCACCGCCGTGGTATCGGGAAGCTGTTCTTTGTCCTTCGGTTCCACCGGCGACGACTGTTCACAACCGGCGGTCCAGAGAACAGCGCCGAATAATGCCGTAATGATGAAAAAGAGTTGAGCAAGAGGAATACGCATAGATCTTACCTCCTGAAAAAAGTACCAAGGGAATTGCCGGGTCTGTCGTGGTGCCTCCGGCACAGATTATTTTTAATCCCCATGATGCATGCATTTCTCAGAGCACACGCCGGACTCTGTACGCTGGGATCTGCACGGATTGCGCCAGTGACCGGAAGTATCACAGGAGAGCGGCACGATCTGATGGGCGCCGCTGGCGGTTTATCGGCCGGACTGCGTCCGCGTGTACTGAGAGGGCCATGCATGTAGGTAACCATACTGCGAAACAGGCGCAGCGGATCCTGAAAAAAAACGCGGTCGCTTCTGTTCAGCCAGTTCCTGCGGGCCTCATCAGGGCAGATCGATCAGGCGATAGATATTGAAACCAAAGCGGAGGTCACCGCTGAAAACATCGAAATTGGCGCCACTCATATACTGGCCGGTCGTGTTGCCCCCGGAGTTGGTGACAAAAACATGAAACACGTGCCCGCCTTTGACCAATTCCAACCCGAGCACAAAAGTATCATAAAAAATCCGCCGGCCATCAGTATCGAACAGGACACCCCCCACAGGGTTTGCGGTGTCAGCGCCTGACAGGATAGGCACGACCTCGCCGAACAATGCGAGATAGCGGTTGACAGACAGCCGGCCGGCTATGCCGAGGGTCGTCAGCATATCCTCGCCCTCGATCAGTACATTGCCGTTGACCAGTATGCCGGGGACAACCAGCAGAGAGATTTTCTCGGAGCGCATACTTGCCGGCAGTTGCGCGAACCAGGCAAAGCGCTCGCCTTCAAACCGCCCCATCGTCCTGCCCGTGTCGGCAGGGTCACGCAGGTTGCCGGTGCTGGCCCAGTCAAAACCGGCATAGAGGGCGAGGGAAAGGGGCGCGCCGTTCTCCGGATTTTGCTGCAACAGGCGATACCTGGCAGCGACCTCGAATGTGGCAAAAATTGACTGGCGTTTCAGGCTCAGATTAGCCCCCCCGGGAAGCGGGACTGTGAGTTCTGTCATGACGTTGGAGCCGAAATCAAAACCATAGAGCTGGTCAAATCCCGCATCGAGAATAGAACCGCGAAAGCGGTGGGCGACGCGATAGAGAAACGTTTTTGCCGGCAGCATTTCCGCGGTCGGCAGGTTGCCGGTGGTCAGGGTCGGAAAGGCCGGCTGCGGTTCTGCTTTCTGCACAGCAGCAGGTGAAGACTGTGGCTCCATAGAGCGTATCCAGGACTTGAGAGCTTCCAGCTCGGCTGCCGTGACCAGTTCGCCTTTGCGTGGCATCTTTTTGCCTTTGATGCCCTCTGTGCCGAGTATTTTCTGGATGAGGTAACTGCGTTCCGGGTTTCCGGGTACGATCAGGGCGATCTCCGGGATTTGGTGGCTGGGCTGGTTGATCAGGTTGGCCGGGACAAACTCCTCGGTGAGGTTGAGCTCGGCTTTCGGTTTTGCCCCCTCATGGCAGCGCGAACATTTTTCATCTAAAATATCCAGAATCTGGTCAGGAATCGTCTGCGCCATGGCCTGCATGGGCACGAGCAGGAAAAAACTCAGCAGGGCAGCATATCCTGCCCGAAGCGGCGACAGAAAAGTCGATGCAAACATGTTCCCTCCATAAATTTTGTTCGTTGCAAAAATCATCCATCCCGATTACTCCACACATGTGCGCCGCGGGTAAGAGTCTCCGGCGAGCTGTACCTCAGATCACCGGCTCACGCACAGTTGCCCGCGGCGCGCAGGAACCGCAGCGGACCGTTTCTTCATTTCTCAAAACCGCGGAGCGCATCTACTGCACGATGACCTTACCCTGCAGGCGTGTGATAGAGCAGGAATAATAATAGGTCCCTGCGGTGGTAAATTTATGCGAATAAGTTTCTGCCGGCTCTAGGATAGGAGAAGACGGAAATTTTTCGTCCGGCTCCGGGTCCGGGCCGTCGCTCTTTACGCTCTCCACACACTGCACCTTGTTATCCTTGTTGACCCACACCACGGTGGTGCCGGCAGCTACGGTCAGCGTTTCGGGCACGTAGCCCTCTGCTGTGATCCAGATTTCGTTGTCCTTGCGCACCTCGGGTTCCAGCGGGTTTTCTGCACAGTGCAGGGTGAACAGCATCATACCTGACAGCAGCAGAAACGGCATCAGGGCCGCCGGGCGGAACGGTTTTTTCATCATTTTCTCCTCGGTTATGATCACCACAAACAGGCCTGTACAGATGCGTTTCCCATACAAGCGCCTCCTTCTCAGCCCTGCAAATCGGCATATTTCTCATCCAGCTCTTCAGTCCGCAGCTCGATTTCAGTGGCCAGATTTTCCCATGTCTCATAGAGAGCGGTGAGCTGTTTTTCCACCTCGTGCAGGCGTTTGTTTTTTTCCGGAAAAAGCGTTTTGTCGGCGATGATTTCCTGCCGGCACAGATCCGCGGTCAGCGCTTCTTTTTCCTGCTCCAGCTCGCTGATCTCTGTTTCGATGCGTTCGTGTTCGCGTTGCAGCGGGCCGAGAATGCGCGCGCGTTCCTGCTGCTTCTCTGCGCGGCGTTTGCGATTTTCCTTCCGGCTCTTTCCCGGCGATACTGATTGGGCCCTGTCCTGACTGGAGACGGTGCTCGCTGCCGGTTCGTTGTTTTCCGCCGCTGCTTTTTCCTGCTCTTTTTTCCATTGATAATACTCATAATTGCCGGGATACTCGCGCAGCGTTCCCTCATCCACCTCGATGACAATATTGGCCACAGCGTCGATGAAATCGCGGTCATGGCTGATGAAAATCATCGTGCCCTCATATTCGCTCAGGGTATTTTTGAGCACCTCCCGTGCCTGCATATCGAGATGGTTGGTCGGTTCGTCCAAAATCATGAAATTGCCGCCGCTCAGCAGCATGCGGGCCAGGGCGACGCGGGCTTTTTCCCCTCCGCTCAGCACACTGATCTTTTTGTGCACATCATCTCCGGCAAACAGAAAAGCACCGGCAATTTTGCGCAGGTTCACTTCAGACTGCTCCGGTGCTGTGGCCCTCAGTTCCTGCAGGATATCGTTTTCGGGGTTGAGAATATCGAGCTGGTGCTGGGCATAGTACTCAACCCGAACATGCTCGCCCGGAATACGCTCGCCGGACTGGATTTCCGTGACGCCGGCGAGGATTTTCAACAGCGTGGATTTGCCGGCACCGTTATGGCCGACCAGCGCAATCTTCTGCCCCCGGCTGATGGTGAAATTCAGCCCTTCGTACACCGTCAGATCGCCGTAGCGCTTGAGCACGTTTTTCAACTGCATCACCAGTTTGCCCGTACGCTTCGGCTGCGGTAGCTGCAGGCGCATGACCTGTGTGCTCTCCTCCGGTAACTCGA
>DRLW01000579.1 GCA_011375275.1 Bacteroidota bacterium | reverse complement strand
CAATGCCCGGGCCTTTGATCGCCGCGGCTGGCCATACTACACTGCCGAGAATTTTGATCTTTTTTATCCCGGCTATGGCGATTCCTGGCCGAGTATCAACGGCGCTATCGGCATGACATACGAGCAGGCCGGGCACGGGGCGGCCGGTGCGCTCTACAGACGAAAAGACGGCACACTTCTGACCCTGGCAGACCGCATCAGACATCATTTTGTCAGCTCCCTGACGACGCTGCAAACCACAGCGGCTCATCGCGTCGAACGGCTGCGCGACTATGCTGCATTCTGGAAAAAGGGGGCGAAAGACGCTTTCAAAGGATATATTCTGCAGTCGATGGCTTCACAGGCACGTTTGCAGGAGCTGGTGCATACATTGAGGATGCAGGGAATCGATGTGCTGCAGGTGGATGAGCAGCGAAAGGTTTCGGGAGCTGTTCATGTCGTCGATGGAGAGAAAAAAGCGATCCGTCTCTCTGCGCAGGACTACTTCGTGCCGTTGGACCAGCAGAACAGCAGGCAGGTGCGCATCCTTTTTGAACCTAACCCGGCATTGTCCGACACTTTTTTCTACGATATCACGTCCTGGTCCATGCCGGCAGCCTTTGGCGTGCATGCATACAGGGTGAAAAAATCTCCGCGTACGACGCGCAGCAAAACCAGCCCTGTTGTGAGAGAAACCGATGCTGCCGATCCACCCTATGCCTGGGTTCTTCCGTGGGATGACGTGCCCTCGGCGGGTTTTCTTTCCGACCTGCTCGAAGAAAACGTCCGTTGCTATGCGACGCGAAAGACGATACAGGTCGGGAGCAGAGAGTTTCGGCCCGGATCGATTATCATTCCCCGTTGGGCGAATACGCAAAAGAAAAATCTCTCCGGCCTTATCCGACGGCTGAGTACGAAGTGGGCTGTTTCTCCACAACGCCTTTCCACCGGGCTTACCCTCAAAGGGCCGGACCTCGGCTCCACCAACAATGTCGCCTGGATTCCCGCTCCGGCAACCGCGGTTTTGACAGGGGAGGGAATATCGCCGACATCCTACGGCGCAGTCTGGTTTTTATTTGATCAGAAAATCGAGCACCCTTTTGCAGCTCTGCCTCTGCGTTCCCTGCGCCGGGTGGATCTCGCTCGTTATAAAACCCTCGTGATGCCGGATGCGTTTGCGCCCTGGTCAACTCTGCTCGACAGTGTCACGGTGAAAAAGCTGCGACACTGGCTGCAGTCCGGCGGCCGGCTGATCGCCATAGGTTCTGCTACAGAGTTTTTGACCCAGGGTAAAAAAAGCATATCCAAAATAACGATGCGAAAAGATACGACCGCCGCGAAAGAGAAGAAAAAGAAGGATGAGGAGAAGGCCAGACAAACCTGGCAGGAAAAACAGCACCAGCGCATGCTGAACAGGGTGAGCGGCGCGGTCTACCGTATGCATGTTGACATCACGCATCCTATAGGCTTTGGTCTGGAACGGCAAATTTTCACCATCAAGCGCGGTACGCGTGCCTTTGACCTGACCGGGAAAGCACACCATGCCGGTATATTTCAGAACGATGCCTGGACAGCAGGATATATCAGCAAAGAAAACCGAAGCCTGCTGAAAAACTCTTCCGGCGTGGCGGTCGAACGGGTTGGAAAAGGTGTGTTGATACTCTTTGCCGATGATCCCAACTTCCGCATGTTCTGGCGGGTGACCAGTGCCCTGTTTCTCAATGCGGTCTTTTTCGGGAGCATGATGTAATGGCGGACTGGCTCATCTCCGGCGCAGGCATGGTTTTTTTCTGGCTTGCGCTGCTGCTGTCTCTTTTGGTCATTCCTGCCGGCCTGCCGGGCACGTTTATGATCACAGCGCTGGCATTATTTCATGGCTGGGTCACGAATTTCGATCCAATCACCGGAACATTTGTTTTTACACTGCTCGGGATAGCAGTTGCCGGTGAGGTGGTGGAGTTCTTTTTTGGTGCTGCGACGGCAAAAAAATACGGCGGCTCGAAATGGGCGATGTCCGGTGCCGTGATTGGAGGCTTTGCCGGCGCAGTCGTCGGCACGGGCATGTTCCCGGTTTTGGGAACGCTGATTGGCGCCTTCCTCGGTGCCTTTGCCGGCGCCATGCTGGCAGAGTTGCTGGCAGGAGGCTCCCTCTTCGCAGCGCTAAAGGCCGGGTATGGCGCTATGCTCGGCACCATAGGCGGCAAGCTGAGCAAGGTGATTCTCGGGATCATCATGATCGTCATGATTTGGTTTCGTATTGTCTGACCCGCGTAAAACAATATTTCAGCACGATCTTCTCACAAAACCGCACAAACAGAAAAGAAGCCCATGAAAAAATACAGCCTGCTCTGCATCCTTCTTCTGTTGCCTGTTTGCCAGCTTATCGCGCAGAATGCTGCGCCGGGAAGCCGGTTTACCATCGCTCGCCTGAAATACAGCGGTGGCGGTGACTGGTATAATGATCCATCGATTATACCGAATATGCTGCGGTTCCTGAACGAAAACACCAACCTGCGTTGTGGCACGGATGAGGCCCGCGTCGAGGTCACTGATAATGCGTTGTTTTCTTATCCCGTGCTGTTCATAACCGGGCATGGCCGCATCGTTTTTTCGCAACAGGAAGCCGAGAGACTGAGGAACTATCTGCTCAATGGCGGGTTCCTGTATGCAGATGATGATTATGGCATGGATGCTTCTTTCCGCAAGATGATGAAAAAAGTTTTCCCGGATAAAAAGTTTGTGGATTTACCCTTCAGCCACCCTCTCTTTTCCATGCTCTATCCCTTTCCAGCCGGTGTGCCGAAAATACATGAACACGACGGTGGTCCCGGAAAAACACAAGCCCTTTTTCATGATGGCAGGCTGATCGTCCTCTATACGCAAAACACCAACATCTCTGACGGCTGGGCAGACCCGGAGGTCCATCAGGACCCGGAGCCGGTACGGCGGGCAGCCTTACAGTTCGGCGCGAATATCATTCTCTTTGCACTGGCACAATAACATGACGGCACTCGAAAAGCTAAAAAAACGTCTGGCCCGAATTCGTTTCCGGACCAAGGCAGTACACGGTGCGGAAAAGATGGCGTTGTTTATATCCGCAATCGCCGCCGCCGTGCTCGTTCTGCCTTTGCTCTATGCTGCGCCGCTCCGCGATGATGTTGTTTACAGATGGCTTGTGTCCCTCTCCGCGGCAGGCCTTTTCTGTTGGCTGGGCTATCACTGGTTTCTCAAGCCGTTGTGGCAGTGTGTCTTCAGACGAAACACACCCTCGCTGGAGAAAAGTGCCCTGCAAATCGGTGCCGCGTTTCCACAGATACGCGATCGGCTGAGCAATGCGCTGCAGCTCATGCGGGATATGCCGAAGATGGATGAAGCGGCATCTGCTTTGGCGCAAAAGGAGTTCGAACGCGTGCATCAGGCCGTTGCCGGACTTGCGCTGGAAAAATATATCTCCACAGAACAGCTCAGGCGCAACACGGCGACAGCGGCTGGACTATTGATCGTTACGCTCTCCTTTGCTTTTATCTTTCCAAATACTTACCGCGATGCCCTGCGCCAGTTGCTCACACCATACAGTCGCCCGGCGCAGGCTGAATATGCTTTTCGCGTCAGCCCGGGAGATGTTCGCATCGTGCGCGGCACGTCCCTGGAGATTTCCGCCAGCGTTGCCGATGTGCAGCCTCGTTCGATGAGCCTGCACGTCCTTTATGATGGCGGCTTTGAAGAGACTTTTTCCATGCAGCCGGTGGCAGGCGGACCGTTTCGCTATACCCTGGAAAACGTGCAGGAGTCCGGTCGCTATTTTCTGAAAAGTGATGGCCGGTCGAGTGAATCGTTTCAGCTCGATGTTGTGGAGTTGCCGGATATCCGGCAAATGCAGTTACGCGTCCGGCCACCGGCCTATACAAAGCTTCCTGAAATGAAACCCGAGCCGGATGTGGGACTCGTCAGCGTTCTGGCCGGATCAGAGGTTTTCTTTTCTGTCTTAACCAACAAACCGGTCCGTGAGGCGAAACTGCTCTTTTCTGATCATGATCCGGTCATACTGAAAATCAGCGGGGAGGCGCTGACAGGAAAGGTGCAGATTCGGAGCGCACAGCAGTATTCTGTGTATCTGAAAGACTCTGCCGGGTTGGAGAATGCCAATCCGATACTCTGGCAGATCGACATCATCCCGGACCAGCGGCCGGTTGTCGAGATCGTGCGCCCGGGAAGAGACCAGGATTTGGATGAATCGCGGCGCGTTCCTCTGTTGGTTTCGGGTGAGGATGATTTCGGATTTACACGGCTGGACCTGGTGTACAGCGTGTATCGCTCCGGTGAAAAAGAGCGAAGTTTTCGGGAGCGCCTGAACTATGTCAGCCGCGAAGCAACCCTGCAGGCCGAGTATCTCTGGGACTTACAGCCGGCCGGTCTCGAACCGGAGGATGTCGTCGTTTACCATGTCGAGCTGTTCGACAATGATATGATATCCGGCCCGAAAAAAGCGAGCAGCAGGGAATATCGTTTGCGCCTGCCTTCATTGATGGAAATTTTCGCTGAGGCGGGCGAGCAACAGGAGCGCTCGTTGGAAAACCTGGATGAGCTGGCCAAAAACACCGAGGAAATTCGGGAGGATGTTCAGGAAATCCTGCAGGAATTCCGTCGCAATCCTGAGTTGGACTGGGAAGACAAGCAGGCGCTGCGAGATGCCAGCGGCAAGCAGGAAAAGATATTGGACGATATGCAGACCCTGGGCGAGCAGTTGGATGAAATGGTCGATCGCATGGAAAACAACGAGCTGTTGTCCCCGGAAATCCTGCAGAAATATCAGGAATTACAGGAGCTGATCGATGAGATCGCGACGCCAGAGATGCGCGAAGCGATGCGCAAGCTTCAGGAAGCGATGGAAAAGCTCGACCCGGAAAATATAGAAAAAGCGCTGGAGGCGTTTCAGCAGGAACAGGAGCAGTTTGCCCGCAATCTCGAGCGCACGATCAACCTGCTCAAACAGCTTCAGGCAGAGCAGCGGCTGGAGGAGTCTCTGCGCATCGCAGAAGAAATGGTGCAAAAGCAGGAGCAGATCAACGACAAGGCCCGGTCCGAAAGCTCTCCGGAACAGCAGTCTGCCCTCGCTGATGAGGAAATGAAGCAGATGAAGCGCCTCGAGCAGTTGCAACAGGCCCTGAAATCTCTGCAGGAAAAAATAGCGGAGTTGCCGCAGATCAGATTGCCGCGCGAGCAGGTAGATGCTGCGCAGAAAACAGCCGAGAGCCAGGAGCTGATGGAAAATTTGCAGGAGATGACGCAAGCGCTCGATCGTGCAGATCAGGAGCAGTCGGCGCAAACCGGCCAGCAGCTCATGCAGCAGATGCAGCAGATGCAGCAAAATCTCGCGCAGGCCCGCGAGCAGATGCAGCAAAACCAGCAGGCAGAACTGCGGCAGGCCCTTCAGCGCGGTGCGCGTGATT
>DRLW01000578.1 GCA_011375275.1 Bacteroidota bacterium | reverse complement strand
CGATCGATGAGAAAACCATGCTGGATATTCTCAGCAGGTTGAGCTGCGGTGTGAGCCAAAAGGATGCTTCCTGGGAGGTCACGGCCCCGAGCTTCCGGCCGGATCTGACGCGTGAGATCGATCTGATCGAGGAGATTATCCGGATTTTCGGCTATAATGAAATACCTGTGGCAGAATATGACTGGATATCGTTGCGACAGACGCCAAATGCGTTCGCCGGTTTTCTGGAAAAAATTCGCTCAGCCGCACTGAGCTGTGGCATGACCGAGGCAATCACGATCGGCATGGTCTCCCGGCAGCAGGCCCTTCCATTTGTCGATGATGAAACACAACTTTTTCAGATCACCAATCCTCTCGGTGAGGACATGGGTACGCTGCGGCCGTCCGTTTTCGCTTCACTTTTGGGTTCGATCGCTTATAATATCAATAGAAGACAAAAACAAGTTCACCTCTTTGAGACAGGCAGCACCTTTCTGTCGCGCGGCCCCGATCAGGCCCCGGATGAAAAGCTCATCTTTGCGGGTTTGTTTTATGGTAAGCGCGAGCAGGATAGCTGGGTGCAAAAGAGCCCCGATATTTCATTTTACGATGTCAAGGGCAAGGTTCAGTATGCCCTGAAAATGGCGGGTATCAAAGAAATCAGGTTTGAAATTGTGCGGCTGCCGCATATGGAGTATGCTGTTGAGGTCATCCTCTCGGGTGAGCGTCGTGCCGGCTATCTCGGCAAGCTGCGCAAAAAGACAACCAATCTGTTCGATATCGAGGGTGATGTTTTTGGTTTTGAGTTGGATACCAGCGTATTACACGCGGCTGCCGGCGATCGGCAGATCAGTTACAAAGCGGTTTCACGTTATCCTGCGGTAGAACGTGACATTGCTGTCGTCGTCAGCAAGGAATACGCCGCAGGCGATGTGGCCGCTGTTATCCGTAAAACTGCCGGAACGCTTCTGCAGAACATGACTCTCTTCGATGTCTATGAGGGAACGCAGGTGCCCGAAGGAAAAGTCAGCCTTGCTTTTTCGTTGACTTTTCAATCAGATCAGGGGACACTGAAGGAAGAGCAGGTGGATGACATCATGGCCAGTATCTTGCGCCGGCTCGAAAAAGAGTTCACCGCCACCTTGCGCCAGTAACCGAGAGAATGCTTTATGGAATTACACCAGTTCGAGGTATTGGAAAACAAGATCGTTCAGGCGTTGCAGCTGATCGAGAAATTGAAAAATGAAAATGCAACACTCCGCTCGGAAATCGCTTCGTTGAAAGAGGAATTAGCTCAAAAAGAAGAGGAAATTGCCGAGCTCAACACCAAATTTGAAAAGGAATTAGACAACCAGAGAAACACGAGTTACTACCAGGAACGAGAAGCGCAGATACGGAGCAAAATTGAAGATATGTTAGCCAGGCTCGAAGCATTGGAAATTCCGCTGTAGTCGGCGTACAGATCCATAATAAACAGGATTCATCAGGTTATGACCTCTTCCGGAAATACGATAAAAGTCACCATATACGGCAATGAATATCCCGTCAAAGGGGAAACGGACGCCGAATATATCAGAGAGGTCGCTCAGTACGTTGACCAGAAAATGCACGAGGTTGACCGCTTGTCCACGACGAAATCCGGGATGAAAATCGCTATACTGGCTGCATTGAATATCGCAGATGAATTATTCAGAGAAAAACTCGAACGCGAAAAAATCAAAAAGGAACTGGAAGAGCGAATCGCCAAACTGTCGAATATGATCGATATGGACGATACGCGATAACCACATGCCGTGGTACACAGTTCCCAATTTTGCAAAATCCCCGACTGCCGAACCCGATTTGTTCTGCGCATTCTCGCTTTAGGTCTGCGCAGTGTCCTGTAGCAGTTGGGGATTTTTTTTGGAGGCAGAATGTCAACATTAACAGTGCTCATCATCATTCTGATCCTGCTTTTGCCTGTTTCAGCATATATCGGCTGGTTCCTGCGCGGGAAAACCGGCCATGATAAAATCGCCAATGCCGAGGCATATTGCGATAAGCTTGTCGAAGCGGCAAAACAGGAAGCAGAAAATCTGAAAAAAGAAAAACTGCTCGAGGCTGAAGAACAGTTTTTTGAGTTGCGTCGCAAGCTTGAGCAGGATGAAAAACGCAGGCAACAGCGCTCACGTGAGCTTGAAAAGCAGCTTGCGGTGCGGGAAACCAATCTCGATCGCAAAGTCGATATTCTCAGCAAAAAAGAGAAAGAGCTGCAAGCGCTGGAGCAAAGCCTGCGCAATCGGGAAAAGAACCTGCACAGCAAGGGGGAGGAGCTCGAACGGCTGATCAACGAGCAGAACAACCGCCTTGAAATGATCTCCGGGCTGACCAACGAAGAAGCGCGCAAACTGCAGATGGATAACATCATGGAAGAGGTCCGCCAGGAATCTGCGGCAATGATCAAAGACATCAAAGACAAGGCGCGGCTGACTGCGAATCAGAAGGCAAAGGAGATCATCATACAGGCCATACAGCGATCAGCCATCTCGCACGTCACTGAGAGTACGGTCAGCATCGTTG
>DRLW01000577.1 GCA_011375275.1 Bacteroidota bacterium | reverse complement strand
TCTGGCGGACTGGCTGAAAAAATACAACCGTGCTGAGTTAATTGGATAACCAGTACCCTGCTGAGTTAAGTGGCTAACCAGAAGCGAAACGAGATAGTGCGTGCCGCCGAAGACCCGCAGCCTTTCTGCAAGATCAATATAATGAAAAGAAGCACAAAAACCAGCAGGAAGAGCACGATACGGTTTTTCTGTCCGTGGTGCGCTCACGCATGAAAGTTCTTGACTTGCCGGCGCCAAAAAGCTATATTTCGCCAATCGACGAAATAAGAAAAGGAGAGCCATGCGCCGGGAAACAAAGTTATTCAAAGCCCTGTCTGACCCGAATCGAATTCGTATCATAAAAATGCTGCAGGAGCGTGAGCTCTGCGTCTGCGAAATCGCCGACATCCTGGACCTGGCGTACTCAACCGTCTCGAAACATCTGGCGGTGCTGCGCGATACCGAAATGATTCTGGATCGTAAGGCAGGGAAATGGGTGAATTATCGCCTCAATCCCGATGCCGGGGACGAGCAGGTGCGGGAGCTTCTGGCCCTTGTGCAGCAATGGCTGAACGATGATGCCACAGTGCGTGCAGACCGCGCCGCAGTGCGATCCGTCGATCGCGATATCATCTGTAACATCACACCGAAAAAGGAGAACACATGAGCCGAATTTTGATTTTGTGCACCGGTAATTCCTGCCGCAGCCAGATGGCCGAGGGCTTTTTGAAATCATTCGACCCTGCGCTGGAAGTCCATTCAGCAGGCACCAGCCCGGCCGAACGCGTGCACCCAAAGGCTGTTCAGGTCATGCAGGAAGCCGGTGTCGATATCAGTTCCGGATTCCCCAAAAACGTCGATCGCTTTCTCGACACACCGTTCGACTACGTCATCACCGTGTGCGATCATGCCCGGGAAACCTGCCCTGTATTCATGGGCACGGTACGCCACAATCTGCACATCGGCTTTGATGACCCGGCAGAGGCAACCGGCACGGAGGAGCATATCCTCTCCGAATTCCGCCGCATCCGTGACGAAATCAAACAACGCTTCCACAATTTTTATCAGGAGAATCTTCGCAATGGCTGACACTGAAAATCTGAGCAGAAAACTGTCCTTTCTCGATCGCTATCTGACCCTGTGGATTTTTCTGGCTATGTTCATCGGTGTGTTTTCGGGCTATGCCCTGCCGCAGATCGCGGTTTTCTGGGACAGCATGAGCTCAGGCACGACTAATATCCCCATCGCGATCGGGCTGATTTTGATGATGTATCCGCCGCTGGCCAAAGTCAAATACGAGGAGCTCGCCGATGTCTTCACCAACACGCGCGTGCTGGTGCTGTCCCTGGTTCAAAACTGGCTCATCGGGCCACTGCTGATGTTTTTTCTGGCCGTCGTTTTCCTGCGCGACTATCCGCACTACATGGCCGGGTTGATCCTCATCGGTCTGGCGCGCTGCATCGCCATGGTCATCGTCTGGAACGATCTCGCAAAAGGCGACACCGAATATGCTGCCGGACTGGTGGCGTTCAATTCGATTTTTCAGGTACTGTTCTTTTCTTTCTATTCTTATTTTTTCCTCACCCTGCTGCCCGGCTGGCTCGGCCTGCAGTCGTTTGCGGTCACCGTGACCATCAGCCAGATCGCGGAGAGCGTCTTCATTTATCTCGGCATCCCCTTTCTGGCCGGCATGCTCACCCGCTTCGTGCTGCTGAAGCGCAAAGGCAGAGAATGGTACGAGAAGGTTTTCATCCCGCGTATCAGCCCCCTCACCCTCATCGCGTTACTGTTCACTATCGTGGTCATGTTTTCCCTCAAGGGTGAGTTTATCGTCAGGATTCCCCTCGACGTGGTGCGCATCGCTGTGCCGCTGGTCTTTTATTTCGTGATCATGTTTCTGGTATCATTTTTCATGGGCAGAAAGGTCGGAGCGGACTATCCGAAAACCGCAACCCTGTCGTTCACGGCTGCAAGCAATAATTTCGAGCTGGCTATCGCGGTCAGCGTGGCTGTGTTCGGCATCAGCTCCGGTGAAGCGTTCGCAGCCGTCATCGGTCCCCTGGTGGAAGTGCCGGTCCTGATCAGTCTGGTCACCGTCTCACTCTGGCTGCAGAAAAAATATTTCCCGTCTGCGCTGCGCCGGGCAGAGAGCGCTGCGTAACGCTGATCGGTGATAAAATCGGGGGGACTCGTTTTTCTTTTCATCAAAACTGAGCGATTTATTATTTGGGACAAAAAAACAATAAAAAAGCTGTTTGAATGGATTGATAAATTCAATTATCGAAATCCGCTGTCAGGTTGTCGTGAATATTTTTAATCTCGATCTGGCCGCATCGTGTCTGGTTATCCCGTTCTCTCAGCTTTGGGCTAAAGCCGGGTTGCACCACGAAGGTAGCGAAGAGCATGAAGTGAGCTGAAGTATCGTAAAAATCAGGACCAGCAGTTCCTGGCATTTCACGTTTTTCTTCGCGTCCTTCGTGAACTTCGTGGTGCACAAAAATGCACGGATGATATTCAAACACAGGAGCCAGAACGTTTCCACCGCTTTTGGCATGAGAATGAAAAACCATCAGATTATCCCGTTC
>DRLW01000576.1 GCA_011375275.1 Bacteroidota bacterium | reverse complement strand
TTTTTCAACCTTCAACACCGACCGGGTTTGCACAACGATCATTTCCCAACTCACACATTCTGAGAAAGAACCCAGTCTGTTTATGCATATATATAGGAGATGAGTCCTTTGTTCAGCGATCTCATCATCTCGGGCATGTGCCAAAGTCCGCGGGATTCCGGTTTTCCCCTTCACGGATGCTGGCATGGCGGTTCCGATTCCGATACAATTGTTTGTAGAGACGCACAGCCGTGCTCCTCTATGATGCGGGGTGTAGCCCTGATTTAATTGTACAGGCGATCGTACATCGCGACATAAATGTCGCGTTACGTCCTTGGCACTACTCTACCGCGCGATATGAATGTCACGGTACACCATAGGCACTCGTGCCGTTAATTGAGGGCCGCTTTCTTCGTGCTTTCCATGGTTTACACCAAAAACACGGGCGAATTTTTTATTTCAAAAGTGTACTCAGTACATTTCAAACGATTTTCATGCGCCCCAATGATTACAATATTTTCCACAACCCGAAAAATATGTTACACCACAGCAAAAACACAGCGGTGATACATCCTTTTCATACGGTTTTGTAATTCGATAACGTAACTTGTGTTTCGATTTAGCTCCCTGAATTCTCATGCAGCACGTGTGTTAGAGACCTCCATGGAGAGAAAACAGACAGTTTGGGCGTATTTGAGCAGGATTTATCGTTCGCATGTTCAGAAAATGACCGCTTGTTTCAAAATGGCACAGGCTTTGTAAAAAATACCACAACAACACATACGGGCGGAAAAGGCCGCTGACTCGCATCATTGCCAAACATCAAGGAGTGACATCATGAAACGCCACGGTTTTGCTACAATTTTGTTGACTGTTGCTGTACTCGCGCTTTTGGGAACCGCCGGACAGGCATCTGAAAAAAACATGAAACGTACATATCAGGTCATGGGTAAGGTTTCTGACTGCGGCAGAAGCTACGTCATGATCGACGATGTGAAGTACTACTTGACTCCGGAAACACGTCTGTACAGCCAGGCACACAAGCGCATCTCACTGACAGATATTTGCCGTGGCGGGCTGGTCAACATCGCCTACTATCGCATTGGCAGAAACCTGGTAGCCGGCAGAATAAAATTTCTCGACATGATCGGTTCGGCCCAGTACAAGACGATCAGCGGAAAAATCAAATCCGTGTCACGCGGCAGCCTGTATCTCGGTGGTTCGCGTATTTTTCTCGATGAATTTACTATCCGCCTCGGCGATGTGGTTCAGAGCCGCGACCTGCGTAACTGGCTTGGCGTGGATTTGACCGTCATCGCCCTGAAGAACGATGCCGGCATGTGGGTGGCAGAGATCATCCGTGAAGGTGCTGACATCACTTCACTTTACGATAAAACCACAGAGTAAAATCAAATAGCCCTGTGACTCAGGGAAGATTCGTACAGGGACGTTGATTTAGAACTGGCCAAACAGGGCTATTTGATTATTCATCCCGTTCGCAGTGCGTGTTTCTGTTTCGGGGAGAAGCTCTGGCAAATCAATGCAACGGCTTGGAAGCATTCTCATGTTCAGTTTGATCAGCCCACTGGAAGCAGACACAACAGAAGTGACCCGTATGCAGGATGAACAGAAAGACCAGGTTGACCAGCCTGAAACCATTCACGCCATGTTTCCTTTTCAGGAAATGACGCAGCAACAGTTTTACGATCTGCTCGTTATTTATCTTTCCGAAGGGGCTGTGGTCAGTTTTCATCATCAGGGTGAAGAGTGACCCGGAGCTACCGGCGCAGGATGACGGTATAGGCAAGTGCCCAGCCTATGGCTGTCAGGAAGAGGACTTTATCGCGAATGACGAGACTCGCGGGGTCTTCGCCCCTGTTGTCTGTCAAAACCAGAGACAGAAAGCGCAAGATACCAAATAAAACAAAGGGCGTTGTGTAAACAAGGTTCGGCGTGGAAGCAGCCACCCCCTCGCCATCGTATGGCCCGACGGTGTACAGCGCATAGGTTACGATGCAGGCTGAAGACATGATCGACACGAAATTACGCAGCACATCTGCTGAATAATAGCGCAAAACACTACGGTGTTTTTCCGGGGTCTCATAGCGGGCTAACTCGCTGTACCGCTTGGCAAAAGCGATCAGCAGGCTGCCCATAAACCCGGACACAACCAGCCATTGGGTGATAAAAATCCCCACTCCGACCGTGCCGGAAAAAATTCGCAACATAAAGCCAAAGGCGATGGAAAAAGCATCGAACAGAGGCAACCGTTTCAGCCAGAGCGAATAAAAGAGGTTGTTGGCCAGGTACAGTAAAACGATATAGCCGTTCACCGGACTGACCCGGCTGGCAAGTATCAACGCAAGAACCGCCATGGTACCGGCCAGAACAAGAGCAGGCAGGACGGAAATTTCGCCGGCTGCGAGAGGGCGCTGTCGCTTCACAGGGTGGAGCCGGTCGTTCTCCCGATCTCTGAAATCATTGAAGATATAAACCGCAGAAGAGGCCAGGCAAAAAGCCAGAAATGCGTTCAGGGCGCTCAGCACGAGTGTGGCATCAGCACGATTATTGACCAGAAAGAGTCCCAGCAGAACGAACGTATTCTTGTGCCACTGCCGCACACGCAGCAGGTTGAGATAGAGACGCAAACCCCTCAGCATGTTCACCCCTAGATTTTCAGATATTTGAAAAGGAATTCAGGAATTTGGCGTACAGCAGCCATAATCCAGCGCCAGTACCACGGTGTATAGATGACATTTCGCCGTTTGTCAATAGCCTTAACGATATCACCGGCCACGGCTTGCGGGCTGGCGGTGAGTTTTCCGGCCGGTATATGTGACAGCATGGGCGTATCCGTCGGCCCGGGCAGGATGGTCAGAACATGCACGCCCGCAGATCGCAACTGCTGGCGCAATCCAGAAAG
>DRLW01000575.1 GCA_011375275.1 Bacteroidota bacterium | reverse complement strand
GCGATCGATCCCCTGCTCCATCAGCTCAGCAGCGATGCGCATGACGCGGGGGGAGGTGTTGGAAAAACGAAAATTGCCGGTATCTGTCAGAATTGCCGTGTACAGCGCTTCACAGATGGGCACAGTCATCTTTGCCTTCAGCCCTGAAAACAGCTCGAACAACAGCTCCCCGGTCGAGCTTGCCTGTGGATGGATGATATCCACATCAGCGAACCGGCCCTCGCGCAGGTGATGGTCTATACATACTTTCTCGATCGGCAGGGTCTGCACCAGCTCGCCGAGCTCGCGCAACCGTTTCCAGTCGCTGATATCGAGAATGAAGAGCACGTCGGAGCTGGTGAGCAGCTCGATATGCTGCCGGGCATCGAACTGCTGCATCATCTTCTTCGGATCGAGGAAATGGAAGGTCTCCGGCGTCGGGCTGCTGTTGAGGATGCTGACCTGCTTGCCGCACTGTTGCAGGTAGCGGGCAAAGGCCATTTCCGACCCAAGGGCATCGCCATCCGGGTTCACGTGCGTGGTGAGCACAAACCTGTTGTACCGCTCGATAATCTGCCGAACCTGTTGTATTTCTGACTGTTGCAACATGAGTATTTTCTTCTGAGTTAAGGTGGAGTGAGCGTGCCCTTTTTTTCGGGATATGAAAGACGGAATTGGGCTATTTCACTTCAAAGTTTATATGCCGGATACTGATATTGCTGCGTTCGTCATGAATTTTGATCGTCATGGTGTGCGGGCCTTTTTTCAGCTCTTTGGTATCGATGGTGAACGACTCATCCCGCGTGTCAGCGATGCCGTCTTCGGGCAGCAGTTTTTGCCACTCTTCTGTATCCACAGCATACCAGGCAGCACCGATACGGCTGGCGGCATCCCGGGCGGTAAAACTCACGGTGCCGGCGCGATAGCGCAGTGCTCTGATCTCCGGACCGGTATTATCGACCACAATTTCTGCGCTGACTTTTTCCGCGCTCAGAGCAGTGGCCGGCGTGTTGCTCCTGACATCACTGGCGACGATCCTGATGCGATAGCTGCCGTCTTCCATGGTGCGCGTGTCCCAACTGTACACACTGCCGGAATATTCGCTGACCATTTCCCGCCACACCTGCACACCGCCACCGCGATAGTACAGAGTAAACTGCAACGCATCCTCGTTGGCATCATCCGCGTCCCAACTGATGGACTGGAATCCCTGCTTGCGTGTTTTTTTGCCTTTGCGCGTGCTGCCGCTGTCATCATCGCCTTTCTTTTTGCGCTTGCCGTTGGCAACAGCCTCCAGCCAGGCGTCTCCGGGCCGGTGTACGGTAATGCTGCGGATACGCGGCGGTACATTGTCCTGCCGATAACCGAGACTCACCTCATTCACGCTCGCTCCCTGCTGCAGCGTAACCCGCCACTGCAGAAAACGGGCTGGTGGCGCGGATATCGGGCTGCCCTGCGCTGTACCCGCAAGGCGCTGCCACTCGCTCCAGGTGTTATCCGGCTCACTGCTGTTGCCGCTGCGCACGGAGAAGACTACTTTCCCCTGCCCCTGCCACGACAGACTGCCCCAGCGTGAGCGCACATCGGTATCGAGCACCGGCGAGAGATAGCTGCCACTTTTCACCGGGCCGGCATCAACCCGCAAAGCGCCCCCCTGATTGGCCGTCGCGAGATACACTGCTCTGCCATCGACTAAAATATCCGTGATCTGTGAGGCCTCGGTATCGAGCAGCAAACTGATATCACCCTCCGGGCTGATCGCATAGAGCAGGCCTTTATCGCCTGTTCCGGCCAGCAGAGTCCCGTCCGGCCGCCGTGCCAGCGATTGCAACTGCTCGTACGACCGGCCCCAAAAATTATCTGCCACTCCGCGCGAAGAGATGTGATAGAGCGCTCCCTTCCTGCCAGAACCTCGCGCCGAACCCGAGGGAGCAGAGCCACCGCCCTGCTCTTCCTTACCTTCGACGACCAGAGCCGTAACACTGACCGAGCCTGATCCGGGAGCGGGCAAAGCAATGCGCTCGCTGGCGCCTGCCGCCCAAACGCCCCCATCACCATCTGGTACGACTGCGAAAATCTCCGTCTGCCGGGTGTCATAGAAAACAAACCCTTTGCCGCGGGCATCGATGTGAAAAATCAGGCCGTTATCAGCAGAGCCGGCGTAAAATCCGCCTTTGCCGTCAGGAGCCAGAGAGCGGATGTGTAACTCTTCACTCTCGAACCAGAGCGATGGACTCCCCTGAGCGGTGATTCTCCAGACGGCGCCGGGCGTGCCCGTTGCTGCGAACAGCGCCGTACCGTCCCAGTACAGGTCCCAGACATAACCGGCATCGAGTTCAGCGACCTGCTCAGCGGAGCCATTGCGCACACGATAGATAACCCCACCGGGAGATGGGGCAAAATATACATCTCCACCTGCAGCCGTCAGAGCAAAAATATGCGCGCTGTCACTGGTGAAAACCACCTGCTGAGCGCCATTGTCCTCAACGCGCAACAACGTTGCCGGGCTACCCCCTGCGAGCCAGGTTGCCCGGCCCGAACGGGCGACACGCCAAACCTGCTGCAGCTCCGTCATGGCCACGGTGCCAACCCGCGGTGCGGGGCGCAGTACTCCATCATGAGAGATAGCAACTCCCCTGCTCTCTCCTTTTCGAAAATCACGAAAGGAAGAATAGGTTTTGATCGTCGTTTCAGTTGCGGCCACGCTGCCGGCAAAAAGGAACAACAGGGTCAACGAAAAAAGCTTGCGCATGGTATCATCCTGAAAAAATGTGGTTATTCTTTTGTCAATTGCACGACTTGCACGCCTTCCACCATCACGGGTTTGCGCACGCGGGCTTCGAAGAGAGCGCGGTCACGGGTAGCCGTCACGTTGCCTT
>DRLW01000574.1 GCA_011375275.1 Bacteroidota bacterium | reverse complement strand
GGGACGAAACGCGTACTCGGGCGCTGCATCCGACATGGAAGAAATGTAGCCGAAGTGGCAACACTTCGGGCAAACAAAGCCCCGGAACTCTTGCGAGTTCCGCTACATGGGGCAAAACGCGTGCTCGGCGCTGCATCCAATATGGGAGAGAAGTAGCCGAAGTGGCAACACTTCGGGCAAACACAAGGCCGGAACTCTTGCGAGTTCCGCTACATGGGGGCGAAACGCGCTCGGGCGGTTCAAAAAATTGCACACGTGATATTCAAACACCACAATCCGTTGCGTGCTTTTGAGGGCAAACCTGCCAGGTACAAATCAGTGCCTCACCAAAAGTCACAAAGACTGAAGAATTTTGTTCAAAAAATGTTCAAACGTAACTTGATTATAAAAATAAAGTTACACCATATTCTTTGCCGATATCTCGTTTTTTTCTGATGAATTGTACCTTGCCTCGGGTGCGTTAATTGCCTATTTTCATACTCATCAGTCAGAATTTACCCTACCTCCCCGGCGATGTGCCGTTTGAGAATAAACAGGGGAAAAACCGGGAGCATTTCGTGAAACGCGTTGTGAGCGCTGCAGACATTCTGAAAAAATACGAGTACGAGCGCAAGCTCTGGCAGGAAGGCATCGACATCGTCGCTGGTGTGGATGAGGCCGGGCGTGGCCCGCTTGCCGGGCCGGTCGTTGCGGCTGCTGTCATTCTGCCGCAGGCGATCCCAACGGAACTGCCGGTGACGATCGATGATTCGAAGAAGCTGACGCAGAAGCGTCGCGAAACCGCGTTTAAATGGATCACCACCTATGCTCAGAGCTACGGCGTCGCTATCGTCACGCCGCAGGAGATCGACAGCATCAACATCCGGCAGGCGGCGATGCTGGCCATGCGCCGGGCGGTGCAGCAGCTCGAACCACAGCCATCGCACGTGCTCATCGACGGCCTGCCGATCGAGCAGCCGCCCTGCACACAGACCGCCATCGTCAAAGGCGACAGCAAATCCATGAGTATCGCGGCTGCATCGATCATCGCCAAAGTGGTGCGTGACCGTATCATGCTGGACTACGATGCCAGCTATCCGCAATATGGTTTTGCCAGCAACATGGGCTACCCCACCAAAGCCCATATCCAGGCCATCGCCGAGCATGGGCTCTCGCCCATCCACCGCAAATCGTTCCGGCCAAAACAGCTTCAGCAGCAAGGCCTGTTTGACTGATGGCGGTGCGGGGTAAAAAACTGGGAGCATGGGGCGAACAAGCTGCCTGCAGCTATCTGGCAGGCAAAGGCTATGAGATCGTGCAGCGCAATTATCGCACGGCCCGGGGGGAAATCGACATCATCGCCCGCGAGGGCGCGACCCTTATCTTCGTCGAAGTCAAAACCGCCACCTCGCTGCGCATGGGCGACCCGGTCACCTGGGTCACGCCGAAAAAACAGCAGCAGATCGCCATGATGGCATCGCTCTACCTGGCGGAAAATGAACTCGTCGATATCAACTGCCGTTTTGATGTCATCGGTGTTGTCCGTTCAGGTGAGCAGGCGGTGATCGAACACATCATCAACGCTTTCTGGATTTAGCCCGATTGCAATCGAGACGCTTTGAAATGCAGAACGCATCAGACAAATCATTATTACTGGGGTACTGGGAACAGGGAGCTTGGTGTGGACCGGAAAAAAGATGGCGCTCAGCACAGAGTCGAGGAGCAGGAGCTGCAGGACTATCTTCTGCAACTGGATGAAATCGAACTGGAAGCAGCCCGCTATTTTGCGCTCAGCGATGAGCAGTTTTACTGGAAGCCGGAACCGGCCCGGTGGTCGGCGGCTCAGATATTTTCCCACTTGAGTCGTTTTAATCGACCCTATTTCGTGCAAATCAAAGCAGCGACAGATCAGGCGCGCGAGCGCGGCATCACAGGACGCGGTCCGTTTCGGCACGGTCGCTATGCGCGCTGGCTGGCCGGCATGATGGAACCGCCTGGGAATCTGCGCATGAAAACACCACGCGTTTTCACCCCTGCATCCGAACAACCCGCCCGCGAACAGACCATGGAGTCATTTACAAAAGATCAGATTGCCCTGCGCTACCTCATCGAAAACGCCGATGGCCTGCACCTCGCCAAAGTCAAAGTCATCTCCCCGGTATCCCGTCTGATCCGGTTCAGCCTCGGGCAGTGCTTCCGTGCGCTGATCGGCCATGAAAAGCGGCACCTGCTGCAAATTAACACCCTGACCACGCATCCGGATTTTCCGCAGAGGTGATCGCAGCCCGGCTCAGGCGCCCTGCTTCCAGAAACGCGCCTTTTCACGGTAGGAAGCAGCTTCCTGCGTTTTGCCATTTTTCATAAAACCAATTTCGAGAATTTCACAGCGCCGCACCAGCTCGGCAATCGTCGCCAGCCGGTAATCCAACCGCAGGTCCTGTTGCTGGAGCATTTTTTCAAGGGCGATAACGCGATAGACATCCAGCCCCCACTGGCGCGAAAGCTGATCCTCGTGACCACCATATTTTTCGATCAATGCCTCATCGATGAAGCCGACCGCGTGGTGTGCGGACAAGCGCAGCCAGAGATCGTAATCCTCGCATGCCGGCAGGTCGGGATCAAAGCCGCCGAGTTCCTGAAACAGGGGTTTGTGCATGAGAATGGAGGACGGGCTGATGATACACAGGGGCAGGCAGTGCAGGTAAATTTCCCCGCCGTACTTTTTATGGCGCTTGCCCTGATTCACGAAAGTCCCGTTGCGAATCCAGCGCTCGTTGGTGTACACCGCCCGGAAATCAGGATTTTGGTGCAGGAAATCGAGCTGCCGCAGCAGCTTTTTCGGCAACCAGCGATCGTCCGAATCGAGAAAGGCCACCCACTCTCCGGAGGCGATCTCCACACCGGTATTGCGGGCTGCAGCAGGCCCCTTTTGCTCCTGCTGTACGTAAATCACGTCGGCATAACGGCGGACGACTTCCGGGGTCTCATCTTCCGAGCCGTCATCAACGACGATCAGCTCTGCAGGAGGCACGTCCTGCTGCAAGACAGAATCGATGGCATGCGGCAGCCATGCTGCGCGGTTGTAGGTTGGGATGATGACCGAAACGGTCGCTTTCTTCATGATCAGGCCATCCTGGCTGTTGGGTAGTTCGCGGTTACATTAGGGCCTGTCTCCTGAGGCCGGCGCCGGATGCCAAAGTAGCATGTCGCGCAAAATGAAGCGGTGAAATTAGAAAAAAAATCGTTTCTCTGCAAAGAAAAAAAAGCTATCTTTGCCGGCACGGGATAATTTTTCCGGTGCGTTGTGCCCATATTTGTACCGCGACATTCATGTCGCGATGTTTGGCTATCCATATTAACTCAGCTTGGTTGCTTTTTTTCAGCCAGCCTGTTAGAGCACGGCACGTGCCAACCTCAGAACCGTCATTCCGGTTTCCCCGCAGGGGAAGACCGGAATCTCCCTGACTCAGGCACGAGCCCGAAAAGATGAGATTCCGGCACTGCGCTGCGCCTGGCCGGAATGACACATGCCGGTATCCGGATCAGAGCCCCGTTAGCTGAGTTATCTGTGTACCAGGGAAGAAACGGGCTAACCTGCTGGTCTTTTCATGCTCATGCCAGAAACAGTGGAAACATTCTGGCTATTGAGTTTCATCATCTGTGCTTTTTTCGAACCACGAAGAAAAACAAGAAGAAAGGCCAGGGACTGCTGGTCCTGATTTTTTCGAGACTTCCGCTTCCTTCGCGCTCTTCGCGTTCTTGGCGGTAAAAAAACCGGCTTCTGCCCAAAGCTGAGAGGAAGGAACAATCCATTCAACCATCTCTGTCTGCTGCTATTTGTCCCAAATATGATATCAATCGCTTCTGTCAGGTTCAAATTGCCCCTGCCAGGGACGCATGGCCGGCGTTTTCCGGTTTCATCGAGCGATCAGCAAACACGCCTCCCGCCCCATGATTTTCAGTTGCAATACAGGGATTTTCTGATTATTTTCAACCGCAAAATCGATCCCATCATCGGAGTAAGCATGCGAAATAAAAACGGGGACAAAGAGCTGATCGTCATCGGAGACCGGGTTTTGCTCATACCGGATGACAGCGAACAACGCACGGAAGTGGGCCTGTATCTGCCGCAGACGGTTTTGGAAAAAGAGCAGGTGCGCGCAGGGCGCGTGGTCGCTGTCGGGCCGGGCATCCCTCTGCCTGATCCCGGTTCCTCCTTTGATGAGCCATGGAAGGCATCCAGCCACGAAGACCTGCGTTTTCTGCCCATGCAGGTTGAAGAAGGCGACTACGCCCTCTATCTCAAAAAGGCTGCCGTCGAAATTCGCTGGGAAGACAAAACATACCAACTCATCCCCCAGTCTGCGATACTCGTCGTCATTCGCGACAGCGAAGACGATCTGGACGATTCACCCCTGCATTTTTGATCCACTTTATCCCTGAGCACGGTGC
>DRLW01000573.1 GCA_011375275.1 Bacteroidota bacterium | reverse complement strand
TGTACTGCCAGAAAAAGCATGCCCAGAGAAACCGTTTTATCGACTTTTTTCAACAGAAAACCAGCAGCATAGTGACCAACAAACATTCCCTCCTCCTTTCATTTGGCTTCAAATAGTGTGTTTACCTGCCCGCTGACTGCATTCACCCCGGGCGGGATGTGTGCGAGACAGAGCAGTGGGCCGCATCTCTCCGTATGCTGCACCAGCCGTGTGATCCGGCGGCAAGATGTGCAGAGGCTTCGCAGAAGTTTACCCGGCGAGCTTATTGTGCGGCGCTGACAGAAAATGACTGCATGGGGATGAGCTCGAATTTTGGCTCGCCTTCAACGATACGGATACACTGATCAACAGGCAGATCGCGAAAAATCTGGCGCTCGCCACTTCCGGGCCAGAGAATCTCAAGCTCGAGAATACGTTCGGCTTCGCCCAGACCGATTTCCTGCTGGAGTGATGATGAGCCGAAACTGCCGCCGCTGCCCGCGACGACATGGATGTCGCGTTCGCGGCCGTTTTCCAGCACACGCACGCGCAGACGCGCACCGATAGCAGCCCGGTTGCTGCGCACGCCCTGCAGGCGAATGGTAATCCAGCGGTTTCCGTGACCCGGGTTGACAAAGAATGCATTCTGAAACACATCGCCGCTCAAAGCCCCGCCGATAACAGCGTACACATCCTGATCGCCATCGTTGTCGAGATCACCAAAAGCCACACCGTGGCCTTTCTGCACATGGCCGAAACCGCCGGAGGTGGTCACATCCTGAAACACGTTGCCCTCAGCATTGCGAAACATGCGGTTCGGCATCAGCGCGCGATAGTCCGGGTCACCGGTACCGACGTAAAAATCCAGCCAGCCGTCGTTGTCGAGGTCGCCATAGTTGCAGCCCATGGTATAGAGGATTTTGTCCAGCTTCATCTTCCCGGTGACGTCCTCGAAAGTGCCGTCTCCGCGATTACGGTACAGGCGCGGTTTTTCTCCTTTTGTGGGCAGGCCAAGGTAATCCGCAGCAATATCCCCGGTGCTGGCTGAGTAGCCTGAAACGAAAATATCCAGCCAGCCGTCATTGTCATAATCGAAAAACCAGGTCGGGAAACTTTCATTCGGCTCCTCGACACCGGCACGGGCAGCGACATTTTCAAAAGTGATCATGCCGGAAGCGTCACGGCCTTTGTTTTCAAACAGGACATTGGCGCCATCCAGACGGGAGAGGTAAATATCCAGCCAACCATCGTTGTTGAAATCTCCTGCAGCCACACCCTTGACAAATCCGATAAAAGCCACGCCAGCCTGCCCGGCGATATTGGTAAAAGTACCGTCGCCGTTGTTCCGGTACAGCTCACACGGGTTCGCTTTTGTGGACAGAGCCTCGCCGCCGAGATTCAGATTTTCCCACTCAAAGTTGCCGACGGTTTCATTGCCGATGAACAGATCGAGCAAGCCATCATTGTCAAAGTCACCCCAGGCCGCTGTCTGTGTGGGATGAAAACTGAGCAATCCGGCTTCTTCTGTGACATCGGTAAACGTCCCGTCGCCGTTGTTGCGCAGAAGGGAGTTGGGCTGGCGGCCATCTTTGCCGAGCCACGCTCCGCGCAGCACGAACACATCAGCAAAGCCGTCGTTGTTATAATCCGCGTGAATCATATTCAGCCCGCCGGTCAGCCCGAGCAGCCCGGCCTCTTCAGTGCGCTCGGTAAAAGTGCCGTCGCCGTTGTTGCGGTAATAGTGCATCTGATCCCTCGGGCCCCATGACGAAACCATGATATCGAGAAAACCGTCGTTATCAAAATCATCCATCACGCTGCCACCGGCCAGGCCTTTGGTATCGATGCCCAGCTCCGGGGCATGGTCGATGAAGCGTTTGATATCATAATCCGAGGCAAATACCTCAGCGGGAATGCGCCACTGCTCAGGGACGCCATCAGGGTGCTGACCGAGGGTCATATAAGCGATATTCAAAAGCCAGATCGAGTTCAGATCGCGGGGATTGCGGGTGAGGATTTCTTCATACACTTTGATCGCCCCTTCTGCGCCCCGTCGCACTTCGTGAATGCCCTTGCCCTGAATTGGCAGGAGACACGATTCCGTGCTGTGCCGCTCGATACAATTTTCCTGCTCAGCCAGCCGCAACCAGGAGATCGCCAGCAAATCCTTGACCGCTGTCACCAGACGCGGCGGGTAAAAAAACGGATTGCGGGCAAACATTTTATCCAGTTTTTCGAAGCGCTGCACAGCCTGCAAGTTATAACCGGCATAGAGCATCTCCTGGGCAATACGGGCTTCGAGCAGAATTTTCTTATCGCGCGAGAGCGGCTTCTTCAGGGACTGAAAATAGGCCAACCGTTCTACGTTAGCATAAATATTGGTTTTCGGATCGATCGAATCGACGATTTTCTGCAGCCGGGCCACCATCTTGCGCGTACTCTCCGGCTGATTTGTATCCGTGCCGGAATCCTGCTGGCCGCAGGCCGCAAAAAACACCACCCCACCGAGTACGAGGATACTGCGTATCAACTTTTTTAACCTCACGTCTCTGCCTCTCTCTTTGCCCGGCCTGCCACAGCAGACCATGAAATCTGAAACATCTGTGCTTCTCGAACACCCGACACACCGCATCTCGGAAAACACGCCCTCGTCACACCGCTCCCGCGGTGTGACGCCGCTCCTGCGGTGTGACGCCCCGGTTGCCCCGCATCGGCGGGGCAGCACACAAGCGTAACAAAATACCACTCACACCGAAAGCCTGCACCTGATATCGATAGATTCCGACAAGCCGGGAAGATTTGCGAATTTCGGGCACGCTGAAGCGTGCACTACGAACGTTTTATCACGCCCACTCCAGCGGTGTGACGCCGCTCCTGCGGCTCTGCCACAGCCGCTGTAATTGCAAATCCCCTTTGCCCACAGGCATG